>LKMX01000027.1 GCA_001564035.1 Nanohaloarchaea archaeon PL-Br10_U2g27 | reverse complement strand
CCGTCATCAACATCCTGTAAAAGTTTGTCAGACGGTACTCCACCTTTTGAAGTTTTTTAACAAAGTTTTCAGTATCTAATGGCGCGATAGATGCTATTACTGCTCCTAAATCTTCATTTTTGTGTATAGTCGCGACAGCTTTTTCCAGCAACTCCGTATCTATCTTTGAATCAGCGTCTTGAACTACTACATACTCCGTAGCCGTGTTTTGAAGGCCTGTGTTCAATGCGGCAGCTTTCCCTTTATTTGTTTCATGTCTCAAAATTTTGATCTTATCCGACGCAAACTCTTCTGCCTTCTCCAAAGTTGTGTCAGTAGACGCATCGTCTATAAAAACCGCTTGAACCGGATACTTCAACTCTTCGATACTGTTCAAAGCTTCTTCAACCACTCTCTCTTCGTTGAACGCAGGCATCAGTATAGTGACTTCAGGCCTTTCTGTCAGCTCTAGATCCTCATGCCTGTTTTCCTTCACGTTCGAATAGATGCTGACGTAGAATATAGAGATGAAAATTGAGGAGAATATCAACATCCAGGCGACATAAAGTATCATCGTTCTTCTAGTTCTTGTTTATCTCTCTGAGGAATGCTGTCGCGTAACATCCCTTAGGAAGGTCGAATTTCACAGTCATCTTGTTCTTACCCATATTTAAGTCGTCTTCTTCTATTTCAAGAATGTCAAAGTTTCTAAAGTCCGCAAAAGCCCTTCTATAAGTCCCTTCCGACCTGAGCTCAGGAATATCCTGCATTCTAAAATCTTCCTGTGACACCCCTTCCTCTTCCAGAATCTGTTCTGTAATATTTTCAGGCCTATTATCTTTCAAGTCTGTCTTATACCCAACTAACGGTATTTCATACTTATCATCGTACCAGTCTTCCTCTACTAGCTTTGAAAGCGTTCTATTAAAGATCCAAGACTGGTAAGCGTGTATAAATAGTGTTTGAAGGCCTTCAGGAAGTCTTTTAATCGCTCCCTTGTAGTCCTCAGGATTCTTGGTTAAGTGGTACAAGAGGGTTTTTTCGTATCTGAACTTTTCCGGTATTCTCTCTGCCGCTCCTTCGACTTCTCTGGTCTCCCATAAATCTTTTCTTACTTTTCGAATCGATTTGTACTCAGAGTCGTAAGGCTTGGCAATATAAGTCCATACGGCCTCTTCATAGTCTCCTCTTAGTATATGTCTCCCTACTTGGTGGGTTATAGGCCTAGCGGAGCCGAAGCGTTGTTCCCCAAAGTAGTTCGGCATTTTTCCATCTAGGTCTTCAATATTTTTTAGCGTAAAGTTGCGTATATTTTCGATTGGCAGTGCTAAATCCCTTACAGTTATTTCGAACCGGTTTGCCATCAGGTTTCCTAGGCCTATCCTGTTTCCTTTTCCTATGACTTCTAGATCAAATTCGTTGGTGAATACTTGGTTTACGTCTTCTTCTTCGACGCCTTTTATGGATATGAACTGTTCTGTGACCGCTCTCTTGTCTTTGTTTCCCGCGTAGCCTATTCTTTTTCTTGATATATGCAGCATTTTGGAGAGTTTATTTATTGCTTGCAGAGTAGTCATGTTCTGCTTTCTGAGTTTAACAATTAGGTGCTCGCCATCACCAGTTTCATGGTTGGCAAGCTCTTGCACTATAAAATCATTTACTTGTTCTTTTAGAACGCCTTTGATGCCGGGCATTGATGTATAATACGCCCAGTCCATATCGGTAAGTTCTAACTCCGGTTCTTCTTGTTCTTGATTCATTTCAACAGCTTCATCTCCGATGTCACCTTATCAACCTTCGAGGTTTTCTCAGGGCCCAATCCCAAAGCAGTAACCGTCCCCGGTTCTAGCTCAGTAAGGCCTGCATCACATACTTCGTATCGAGGTATATTAAGTCTTTCAGCCTTTTGCATTAATTCAGCAAAATCAACTTCTCCCTTCTCTAACACTATTTTTTTACTGCCAGATCGATCCCATGCCTCTTGAACCTTTTCCGGCGCCTTTTTGTATGCATTAACAGATGCATGACAGGCCTGAGCCGCTAATTTTCCCTTACTCATGCCTAGGGAAGTATCAATTACTATAACTTGTTTGACTTCATCACTGTCAGGCCTTCTCATCTCTATAAACCCATATTATAACTAAGACTTTATTTACTTTTCGGTAGTAACTACTGTTTTTTGCGGGTTTTTGTCCTAAATTTTAGAGCAGTGGGTCCGCCCAGATTCGAACTGGGGATCTTCGCCTTGTAAGGGCGACGTCATAACCAACTAGACCACGGACCCCTTTCCGCGTAATATTCCTGTACGCACGGGAGATTTAAAAACACCTGCATTATATCTCCTCGCCAAGCACTGGATCAAAGACCGTTTCGCCAGATCTGTAGTAAGGATAGTAAACCTCTCGGAGATCCGTGAATTCTCCAGCCAACTCCTTATCATCTATCTCAAACTCTATCAGTTCATCAGCAGTAACACTAGTATCCGATATATCAATATCCAGCACAGACTCTTTCACCTAACCGTCCTCTAAAAGGCCTTTTCTCTCTAAATCGCTTATTTTTTCGGCCAGTTTAGCCGCAGATATGTCTAACTCCTCAACCATTTCAGGCCTCTCAAATCCTTGTTTAATCATTTCAAGCACTTCTTCAGATTCGTCTGGAACCACGGGTTTTGAGGCCTTGATCTCGCCATTGACTCCATCTATCAAGAGTTTTTTCCCGTCTTTTTCCCCCATGTAGAGCGGATAATATGCTGTGGAGAACTTTTCCCCGTAACGCGATTCTATCTCCGGCATTGTTTTTTCTGTCTGGAATACTGATACGTCTCTTTGCTCGACATAAGTATCTGATGTCTGTGTTTCTCCTCCGTGAACCGTTCTCCGCGTTCTCACGTCTGTCATTACAGGATAATCATTTCCCAGCATGAAGGCCACGCCAGGCGGGAGAGAGGTTATCATTTCTTCGACAGCAGAGTTAACGCCTTCAAAAGATTTTGAAATAGCTTTCAAATCGTTGGGATTCGTGACCCTTAGTATAAACTGTGTGTTGCACTGGCTCAAAACGTTCTTATCAATTCTTGCAGGCCTCTGACTGATCACTCCTATACCCATACCGAACTTCCTGCCTTCAGAAGCGATCTTCCTGAGGATTGGATTCGATACTGCCTGGCCAAACCCTTTCTCAGGAACAAAATTGTGGGCCTCCTCTATAACCATTATGAATGGAGGAATCCTGTTCAGTTTACGCAACTCGAAAAGCCTCTCAGCCAGCAGATAAGCCGTCATCTCAGCGCCTTCAGGCTCCACCGCCCTAAGATTAATGACTGAGGCCTGTCCCGGCTCAACCAGGTCTTTTAAGTCGATAGCTTCTTCGGCAAAGAGGCCTGAGTCGTCCAATTGTTCTAAGTAGTTTAGCAAGTTCCATTTAGCTGTTGATTCTTCTAGCGATACTGCATCCTGCAAGTCTAAGAGGTTGTAGTCCTCTCCTTTTTCTCGGAGCCGTTTCAGAGCAGTGTATAGAACCCCCATCTGAGAGTTAGTAAGTGATTCGGAGATCAGTGTTGTAACTTGTTTTTTATCGAGGTTTACAGATGAGAATTTTAGCGGCAAAGCTTTGTGGTTGATATCTGTGTTGGGCGAATACTCTTTCACAGGATATCCTTTACTTTTATCGGAGTCAGGATTTGAATGCGCCAGAGACGAGTACTCTCCGTGAGGATCCAACACTATTACCGGATAATCTGATTCAAGTAGCTCCTCAATCAGCACGCCGGTCAAATAAGACTTACCTGCTCCCGTCTGAGCTAATACTGCGAAGTGCTTGTAGAATGCTTCACCATCCGCCATTATATCTATTTCAGGATTAGTTTCCAACGTCCCTATCCGCAGGCCTTCCTCATCTAATCCCAAAGTATCAGAGATTAGTTCTTGATCCGCCTTGTAAACTATTGAATCAGGTTCAATGACGTGGCGCGGCGCCCGTGTCAAGCCTTTATCCCTGTAACCTATGATGTTTGCTGTCGCAGTGGTCTCTCCCGAAGCGTGTTTAGTGACTTGATCCACCTGCGCCAGAATCCAGTTCTCATTACTTTTCACTGATACAAAATCGAATTTCCCTACCTCTTCCACTGCTCTAAACGTGAACGAAGAAGTATTAACATCACCTTCAATAGTTCCTACTTGCATGTATTACAAAGACGTTACGATATTTGATAAATCATAGCCCGGCAAACAGAAAACCCTTCGTTTTTATCCATTCCTTATTTCAACGTTAGGCCTCAATGATTTTTACATGAAGTTTAAACCCGAGAGACCCGAGTTTGAGTCAGGCTTGAAGGAGAATTTGTTCTACCTTGGCATCTGTATCGTCCTGATTATGGGGATGGCTGCAGCGAACAACGTGATGACTTCTGGCGAGGATGTAGAAGTCGGGCCTGTAGAAGTCTATTATGACTGTGTCGGTCTCGATATAGGTATCTGCTTAGGTATTGAGAGGCCTTTCGATGAGACGCATAACTTTGATGACTGGGAGTCGCCTGAAGAAGGTTCAGATGACTACTACCGCGTTGTTGAGGCCGAGTTGATGTTGCAGGCCTACCGTATCTGTGAAGATCAGGATCTTGAAGGAATGGACTGGTTGGAGGATGCTGAGCATGAAAACCGGTCAGGCGAAGAATGGTATGAGATGGATGAGATCGAGTTGCTGGGCTGTGAGGATACTTTCAGGTTTGAGGTAGACGAGTAGGTTAAAAGTTTGAGGCCTTGTATTCTAGTTATTAGGTGATTAATTGTAAATGTCAGAACACGTTGAGCAGACTTTTGTGGCTTTGAAGCCGGATACGGTTAAGAGAGGTATTACAGGTAAAATCATAACTATTTTTGAGGAGGCAGGTTTCAAGATCTGCGGTATGAAAATGGTTTGGGCTGATTCCGATATACTGCAGCAGCACTATGAAGAGCACGTTGACAAGGATTTCTATGAAGGCCTTGAAGAGTTTATGAGCTCAGGCCCTATTATTGCAATGGTTCTTGAAGGCGTCAACGCCGTTGAGAATGGGCGTAAGCTTGTCGGAAGCACAGATCCGAAAGACGCAGATCCTTCGACTATTAGGGGTCGTTTTGCGCACATGTCTTTCGATCACGCAGACTCCAGTGACACCCTTCACAAGAACGTGATCCACGCATCTGCAGAACTTGACGAAGCAGAAAGAGAGATCGAGATCTGGTTCAACGACAACGAGATCCACAGCTTCGAACACGCACACGAGTCACAGGTAAGATAAAACATTTTGTGAGAGAGGGCACATGCTTGAGGAGGGTTAACTCCTTAAGTATCCGCTCTCAAACTTTTTTCTATGAATAATAGGCTTTACCGTTCTGAAACCGATAAGATGATTAGCGGCGTATGTGGAGGTATAGCTGAAGCATATGAACTCGACCCGTCCCTGATCAGACTTGCCACAATAATTCTAACCTTGTTCACGAGCGGCACATTCTTAATCGTGTATCTGCTGGCATGGGTCATTATACCTCATGAGTCAGAGCTTGAACCTGTTGAAGTAGAAATTGAAGAAAAATAAGACAGAAGGCCTTAGAAATGATAAGAGTTTTTTCATGGTATCAGCACTCAAAGCCCCGAAAATCCAAGATTTCCGATGTCCCGCAGGGTTCATCATCTACCACAAAAAACCCTCTTTTTTCTCTTTTCACCAGTTTAGACGCTTTTAACTAGTTAAAAATATTTTGAGAGCTTTTCAAGATCTATCTCAAAGGCCGCGACACCTGTTTCAAGACCCCAGTTATCTGCAACATCTTTACTTAACTCAGCTACAAAACCTAGCTCGTTACCGTTTTTCTCGATTCTGGCCGATCTCCTAGGCCTTGCAAAGCTTTTCTGCTCCTCAACTAGATCCAGCTCAATACCTAGACTGTTTTCCAAGGCCTGTAAAACTTCTCGCGCATCGGTGTAGTCAACCTCTCCTGCTTTGATGTAGCAAAGCTTTTTCTTGTTCTCTGCGCCAGGCATCTCCACTACATCTCCTGCCTCGAAAAATGCTTGGGGATAAGGCCTGTGACGGTTTTCTCTTAAGGCCTCCATTAGGCTTGGGAGCATCCAGTTCCTGACTACTTCGTATTCTTCTGTCAATGCATTGCTCATCGATGCGTGAGGTTCTTTCTGCATTTCCATGTTCCCAAACAGTTTCTTCTTGCTTGAAAGTATGAATGTATGCGTCTCAAGTGCGCCTGCTCCAATCATTATCTCTCTTACTATGTCTGAGAAGTTTTCTAGTTGTTTCTCTCCAGCGATCTGATCTAGCTCAGGTTTTTCCGGCTCGATTTCGTCGTAGCCGTATGCAATAACCGCATCTTCAATAAGATCATAGCTATGCATTATATCCGTTCTGTAGCAAGGAATTTCAACTTCTATCACGCCTTCCCTCGGTTCTGCGCCGTAACCCATTTTTTCCAGTAGTTCTGCCGCCTCGTGTACATCTAGGTCGAGGCCTGAAACCGAGTTTAAGTATTCCAAGTCTAAATCAGTTTTTTCAGGCGAGAGATCAGGCATGATGCTGTCTTCGACCTCTACTGTTTCTATGACGCCTCCTCTTTCAGCTAATGCTGTTGTTAGTATGTTCAATGCTTTTTCAACCGTTTGCAGGTCTTTGCCTGTTACATCAATAAATATGTCGGTTGTTTGTCCCGTGACTTCTGTTATCTGGTTGTTTATTATGGGCGGGAAGCTAAGGACTTTGCCCTGATCATCTTCTATTATAGGGTATAGCTCTTCATCATCCAGTATCCATCCGTAATCTTGGCCTTTATCATGCTTTTCAACTATTTCACCAAGGTGCATATCCTCGTCGTGCTCAAGAGGCGTGAATGACACTTCTTCAGGCTTCACAGCTTTGTAAGTGAAAGGCGGTTGAACGCTGGAGAGATCGTGCAGGCCTATCGCCAATTTATCTCTTCTCCTGCCCATTGTCTGATGCATTTTCTCCTGCAGCTGTATTAAATTATCTATAACGTCTTGAGTAAGCTCTAAATTCCTTACTACTGCTCCCCCAATGTAAGGCCTAACATCTTCAACAGATTCATCCACAGTTACTTGTAAATCTCCTTCTTTAACGTTGTACTGTTTTAGTCCTGTTTGAACGCCGAAAAAGGCTGAGTATGCTCTGGCTAAACCTTCAACTGAAAGTAGGTCAGGCCTATTGGGGTATGATTCTACATCCCATTTCTCTTTTTCCACGTGATTCCAGTGTACTCCAAGGTATGATGCTTTCTCGTCTAACGTGGATTTCTTGACTTTTCTGCCTATAAGTTCTTCAAATTCTTGTCTGTCAATTTCTATGTGCGGCATCTTTTATTCAGGCCTCCATACGGGCGTTTTCTCAAGTATTTCTATGTCATTTTGATAGAGTCGTCTGATGTCTTCTATTCCGGCTGCTTTTGCTGCTATTCTCCCTATTCCAAGACCCCATGCGAGCACGGTTACTTCTTTACCTAGCAATGGTTTGACAACTTCTGGCCGGAACATTCCTGCTCCACCAAGGCCGAGCCATTCGTCAAGCTCGTCATCGTAGACCTGTACTTCGACACTCATCTCTGTATATGGATAGTAGGATGGTATTAGTCTGAACTCATCGTAACCCATTTTTTCAAAGAAGTCTGAGATATAGGCCTTAAGGTTTCTGAAGTTGAGATCTTCTCCTACAACTATTCCATCGGTTTGGAGGAATTCCGCGAGATGTGATTTATCCACTGTCTCGTTTCTAAAGTTTCTGGATACTGTGAAGTATTTGGCCGGGAGTTCTTCCTCTTCTATATCTATTTCGTGTAGTTTTTGGGCGGAGACCGATGTGGTGTGTGTTCTCAAAACATTTTTCTCTGCTTCAGCTCTCTCCCAGTTGTAGCGGTATCCTTTGCTACCGGTTTGCCAGCCTTCTTCATGAGTTTTTGCAACCCGTCCCACTTTATCGCCGAAACGTCTTAAATCGTCTTTTTCCGGGTTTTGTAGGAAGAATGTATCGTGGAGTTCTCTTGCAGGATGGTCTTGCGGAGTATATAACGCGTCGAAGTTCAGGAAACTGGATACTACGAACGGGCCTTGCATCTCCTTGAAACCCATTTCAATCCACTGCTGCCTTGCATAATCGATTACCTCCTTGTAAAAGTGTTTCCTGCCGATTTTTGGTAGCGAGGCCTCTGCTTCAACATTAAACTCTTCTTCAATATTTTCTGTTTTGACTTGCTCCCCTTTCCTAGTTAGTTCCAACATCCTGTTTACTTCAGTCAATCGTTCTACCAGGCCTCTTGCTAAGTGGTCTTCTCCAAAGTCTTCTTGTCTGAGCTGTTCTGCTATCTCGTCTTCCTCGACTTTTTCTGCTTCAGGTGTGAGGCTTAGCTCTCCATCATATATTTTTACCCATCCTTTTTTCTTGGCTTTACCTACTGCAACGTCTGCAGGAATGTTTATTTCTGAGAATTTTTTCGGCCCGTCGCTTAGAATCTCTATCAATCGGTATTCTGGGCTGCCTTCTCTTTTGACTTGGTCGCCTTTGTTTGTGAGTTTGTATGCTACTTCTTCTTCTCTTTCTATTTCTGCTAGGCCTTTTTCCTCTAGTTCTTTGGCGGCTCGTGCGACCATGCTTTGATCGAAGCCGTGACCTTGTATTTCTTCAAAACTTGCTTTTTTCTCTTCTTTCAGTACTTCAAACACTTTTTGAGCCTGACGTGACAGTTTCACAGATTTTAATTTGCGGCCGATTTTTTTATATCGATATGAGTCAAGGACTTTATAATCCAGAAAGACCAATCATCAGATATGAGTATTGACTCCGGAATTAAAGGCCTTGAAGAAATAGTATCTATTCCAGAGGGCTTTATAGTTTTGCTAGGCGGAACGCCTGGAACCGGTAAAAACGCTTTTGCAATGGATTACCTGTTTAAAGCCGTTGATAACGGCGAGAAATGTCTTTATGTGTCTCTAAGAAACTCTGAAGACCAGTTGAAGCACGAGGCTGAGCGCAGAGGTTACGACCCTGAATCT
>LKMX01000026.1 GCA_001564035.1 Nanohaloarchaea archaeon PL-Br10_U2g27 | reverse complement strand
GTATAAAAGTGTAACTTTCTTACATAAACTGTATGATGGAGATCAAAGTATACACAACACCAACATGCCACTACTGCACAAAACTCAAGAACTGGCTAGAACAAGAAGAAATAAAATATAAGGCCTTTGATCTCTCAAAAGACAGAGCTAAAGCCCAAGAACTAATACAAAAGACAGGGCAGAGAGGAGTACCACAGACAATAATCAAGAAAAACGATGAAGAAAAAGCGGTAATCGGATTCAACCCTCAAAAAATAAAGCAAATAGTGGAGAACCAGTAATGGAATCCGAAAGCTTTGTCAGAATAATCGCCGGAACCGTTATAACAGCCTCAGTACTCGGAGGAGGGTTCATTAACGAATATGTCTATCTAATCACTCTTTTCGCAGGCCTAAACCTGCTCCAAAGCTCAGTAACAGGATTTTGCCCTCCAGAAATAATCCATAGAAAATACCTTTCAAAGTGAAAAAACCAAGATGAAATCAATAGATAACAAGTTAGAAAGTTTAGGAAATTACTCTGCATCAAACCCATTCAAAATTTTTGCAGCAACCTTAATACTAGTTCTAATAGCGGGCCTAGGCGCCTCACAAGTTCAAATGGAGATGGGAATGGATCTCTACATCGATGAAGATTCCCAGACAATGAGCGACTGGCAAGAGATCCAGGAAGACTTCAACAAAGGAAACGTGATGTTTGTAATGTTGGAGAACGAAGAAGATTTTTACAGGCCTGAAAACGCTGAAATAATATCAGATCTTTACCAAGAGTATTATTCTGAGCTTAAGTACGGGGATATTGAGGCCGTTTCATTAGTCACAAGTTTCTCACATCCAATAAAAGGCGGTCCAGGAGGTGGAGAAATTCCTGAAACAGAGGAAGAAATCGTTCATTCTATGAACTTCTCATTTAATCAGCAGCGTTCGAACATGGGAATAATAGCAAATCTCCACCCAGATATACAGGAAACAGCCGAGCACCAAAGGGTTTCAGAAGAACTAAGTAACTCAAATTATCCTGTAAGTGCGGAAGGAGATGAAATGTTCAGAGATGCAGACACAGCCATGATCATGATTCAGTACGGCAACCTCGAAATACCTGAAGAAAGACAAGATAGGTTAGCAGGCCTACTACCTGTGACAGAAGATGAAATAATGGAGGAAAAAGTCAGAGAAATAACTGAAAATGCGGAACTGCCTGACGGAAGCGAGGTAACTTATACCGGCACACCGATATTTGAAGAAGCTGCTTTCGGCTTAATGCTTCCGGAAATGATTAAATTATTCGGGATAGCTTTCGGAATAATTCTGCTGACAGTCATGATTTTAATGAGAGGTCGTTTAGATGCTCAAAGAAACATCGCACTGCCTCTAGCCACTTCCCTTACAGCAGTAACTATAATGATAGGATTAATGGGATTCCTAGGCTTCAACTTTAATGCCATAATGTTAGGCGTACTACCTATAGCACTAGGCCTCAGCATCGACTACAGCCTTCAAATACACTCAAGATACCTAGAAGAGCGGCAGAAAAATGTCTCAAAAATCGAGGCAGCTCAAAAATCTACCAAACATGTAGGCAGAGCCCTTCTAATAGCGATGACAACTACAGCTATAGGTTTAGGCGCTCTACTTATTTCAAGCGTTCCGCCTACACGACAGTTCGGTGCAACCGCCGTAATTGCTATAGCAGGATCTATGATTCTATCTGTGACTCTTTTACCTGCTCTAATGACTTACTTTGACAGGAACTCTGAAAGAAAAACGAGTAGAATAGATTTAGAAGGATGGACAGAACAGTTCTTCAACAAATTAAATCCTTACCACTCACTAATCTTAGGAATAGGCCTCATAGCTGTAGTTGGAGGAGGTTTAGCTTCACCACATGTATCAACTACTAATGATATGCTTGACTACTGGCCTGACATACAGGAAAGAGAAGACATTAGAGAGCTTGAAAACAGGATTCCGGGGCCTAACATCAACTACATCATCATAGAATCCGAAGACGCCTACACACTAGAAAACTTTGAAGACATACAAAGATTCCAACACGAACTCGAAACACACGAAAACATTGTAACAGTCATGAGCCCTGTAAGAGCATTAGAAAACGGAAACACCCAGCCGCCTGTAGAAGGCCCATATTCGGATACCTTACCGAGTGAAGAAGAGTTTGAAGACGCCGTAGAACACAGAGCAAACATTGACAGGCCTCCACAGTTAGGGCTTCATCCATCTGACCATCCTGACCGAGTAATTGTACAGGCCTTCGTAGAAGATATTGAAGGCGAAACTGAAAGAGAAGTAATAGACTTTATCTCAGATACCGCAGAAGAAACACTGGAAAATCACGAGACCCGAGTAACCGGTGAAATGGTGTTGAACAGAAATGTTATAGAGAACGTAACCTCAGGCCTCGCACCTATGACCGCTTTAAGCTTCCTACTAGGCTTCGGGTTTCTGACACTAGCGCTGAAATCGGTGAGAAATTCAGCAGTTATAATCGGAAGCGTAGCAGTCTCAACAGTCCTCATGCTGACCGCAGCAATGTACCTGTTAGGAATACCGTGGAATCCATTAACCGTGACGATTTCAGCCATAATACTGGGAATAGGGATCGACTACGGAGTACACATACACGAAAGATACAAAGAAGAAAAAACTCAAGGCCTCAACTCTGTAGACGCAGTTAAAACAAGCTTATCACAGAAATCAAGGCCTGTACTTGCCTCAGGTATAACCACGCTCTTAGGATTCGGAGTACTAGCAATTTCAGACTTCCCAGTGCTGGCTAACTTCGGATACGCCATCATCCTTGCTATGACGTTTGTAATCATCACAACATTCACATTATTGCCTGCTAGCATATTAGCTAGTGAGAAAATCTTAGAGAGGTAAGAAAAAAATCTTCCCCTCCTTTTCACATTGTGGAAAGAATCCTTCACTTAATTATGTGTTAGTAGCTTGGATTCTTTTCTTCAACATCTTCCAAAAAGTTTTCATGCCGCGCCATCAAGAAGAACAAATCGCTTAACCTGTTAATGTAAGCCAATACCTGAGGCCTTAATTCCTCATCTTGATCAAGTTCAACTATTCTTCTCTCTGTTCTACGGGCGACTGAACGGGCCCTGTGTAGATGTGCTGCAGATTCACAGCCTCCAGCCAGTACAAAGTCTCGGAGTGGAGGACACTCTTCCTGATACTTATCGCAGAGTCCTTCAAGCCAGTCAATCTCGTCTCGGGAAACCTTGACATCAGGATCCCTATTCGCTAACTCTGCCTGTAAAATGTGCAAGTGGTTCTGAACTTTTTCCAGTTCATCATGTTTATCACCTGTATAATATGCGCAAACCCCTACTTCAGAGTTCAGCTCATCAACTGTTCCGTAGGCCTCAATTCGTTTACTGCTTTTAGAAACTCTTTCACCGGAAGAAAGATCAGTTCTTCCTTCATCACCTGTTCGAGTGTAAACCATTATACTACATAATGTAGGCTCACATGTTTTTACATTAACTGATAAAAAACTATGTCTCATGAAACTATACTCATTAAGCTATAGTTCCAAAAAACGTGACCCAAAAAATGAATGACAACAACACGCTAGCAACACAAACAGAAAGTTACTCGCCATCCGAATACATGGCGGAACTAGGCCTAACATTGAACGGAGTCCTAGAAGAAGACGTAGTGCAGGAAGTAACCGGAGAACACGAAGGCGAAAAACAATGGGGCGCGGTTGAAGGAGTACTGGACTCAGGACCTATCGACGAATGCGCAGTAATCGGCATAGTAGGCCCTGAAACAGGTTACATGTTCCACTCCCCGATCGAGAACTATGATCCAGAACAGTTCCTGAACGAAGAACTAGATCCCTTTCTAATAGCTGTTAAAAACGATTACGGAGGAGAACTAAACGATCTTGAGGCCTTTGCATGCGGCACCAACTTTGAGAAGCCTAAATACTGGTCTGACGACCACCAGAACGTAAGCATGATCAGCGAAGTATGGGCGATTAGAGGCCTGATGACGGAAAGACTGGACGACCTCTTTGGCACAGTAGAATATCAATGGGAGATGAACAGCGACCACAACACAAGACTAACAGTAGACGTGAACCAGGAAACAATAGATTACGACCCTGAGTACGACACAAAAATATGATATCTCATTGAACAGAGTTCTGCAATGGTTTTTAATCAGTCATCTTCCAACTAGTCGACGTGGAATTATTAGAAGTAGAGGCCAAAAAAATTCTAGAAAACTACAGTATAGAAGTTCCTCCAAACAGCGGCAAGAGCTACGTAGTCAAAGCACAAGTCCTTTCAAAAAACAGGAAAGCAAAAGGCGGCGTAAAGTTCGCAGAAAATCTTGAAGACGCAAAGAAAAAGGCCGAAACACTTCAACAAACAGAGATAGACGGCCAGAAGCCAGAGAAAATACTTGTAGAAGAAAAAATAGACATAGCAAAAGAATACTACCTCTCCTTCATCTACGACACCATCTGCCGCAGCCCCACACTAATATTCTCAAGAGACGGAGGAACCGGAGTAGAAAAGAGACAGACACAAAAAATGCAGATACAACACGGCAATAGCGAAGAGTTCGAAAAATTCCTGGAAAAACAAGACCTACCAGAAAAAGAAGCTCCAGAACTCTGCAAAACAATTACCAAACTCTTCAAGGCCTTCCAAGAAGAAGACGCGAAAATGCTGGAAATAAATCCGTTAGCCCTAACACCAAGAGGAAGTTTTGTAGCTGTAGATGCTAAAATGGAGCTTGACAGCGACGCAAGATTCAGACACAAACAGGAGTACCCAGAAAGAACCGGATTCAAACGTGCAAAAACGTTGAGAGAGAAAAAAGCAGAGAAAATCGACGAAAACGATCACAGAGGCGTAGCCGGCAAATACACAGAACTGGACGGAAACATTGGCATGATGCTGGCCGGAGGAGGCGCCTCACTCACCAACATGGACGCAGTAATAGCCGAAGGCCTAAAACCAGCAAACTACACCGAATACGGAGGAAACCCTCCAACAGAAAAAGTATACAAACTCAGCAAAGTAATAATGTCAAAACCCGGGCTTGAAGGCCTGCTCCACGTTGGCGGAACAGCGAACAATACCGACATCTACAGGACAATGAAAGGATTTTGCCAGGCACTAGAAGAACTAACGCCAGATTACCCGATAGTAGTGCGCAGAGACGGGCCGAACGCAGACAAGGCCTTCCAATTACTGGAAGAGACACGAGACTCGCTCGATCTGAACATGCAGCTCTACAGAAACGACCTCCCAATGACAGAGGCCTCAGAAAAACTACTAGAAACGATAGAGGAACAGAAAAAATGAGCATACTTGTAGACAGAGACACTAAAGTGCTGGTACAAGGGATAACCGGTAGAGAAGCAAGCGAAAAAGTACCGGAAATGATCGATTACGGAACCGATGTCGTAGCAGGCGTAACACCAGGAAAAGCAGGGCAAGAAGTCTACGGAACACCAGTATACAACACAGTAAAAGACGCTTTACAACAACATCCAGAAATAAACGCCTCAATCATCTACGTACCTCCATCCGCAGCCAAATCCGCAGCATTCGAAGCCTTAGAAGCCAGAATACCTCTAATAAATATTATCACAGAGCGCGTACCCGTTAAAGACTCATGGCAGATATACAGGAAAGCTGAAGAGATCGGCGCAAGAGTAGTAGGCCCCACATCAGTAGGGATAATATCACCGGAGAAAAACAAGCTAGGGCCTATAGGCGGAGAAAACGCGGAAAAAGTTTACAGGCCTGGAAAAATAGGGATAATGTCAAAAAGCGGAGGAATGACAACCGAAACAGCCCACGTACTAAAACAGGCCGGCTTCGGAGTCTCAACAGCTTTAGGCCTTGGAGGCGACCGCATCGCAGGCACAACCTTCAAAGACTGCCTGAAACTGTTTGAAAACGATGACGAAACCGAAGCCGTAGTAATGTTCGGCGAGCTCGGAGGAAGATACGAACTGGAAGCCGCCAAATACATCGAGGAAGAGTTCTCAAAACCTGTAGTAGGTTTTATCGCAGGAGAGTTTACAGAGTCCCTGCCCTCTCAGCAGTACGGGCATGCCGGCGCAATAATACGGGAAGAAATGGAGAGGCCTAGCTACAAGAAAAAAGCTCTAAAAGAATCCGGAGCGCATATTGTAGATGTACACCACGAAATAGGCGTTAAACTGAGGGAGATACTTTGACAAACATCGACATAGACCGCACAACATACCACGAAGCAAACAATCGAATCTGGAGAATAGATTCCGGCACAGATTATGGAGATCTCTGGGACCTAGACATATTCGAGCAACACGCCGAAGACTATCTAGAAGAAGGAGAACCAGAGAGACGGGAAAACAGCGAGTTCGAGATACTGGAAGCAGAGTTCGAAAACAGAGGATACAAACTGTTGAAAAACCTTGAAACCGATGACTTCCACCTCCTATTCTACATAGAGCCTTCCCAAGAAATAGACAGGCCTGAAGCCTACATAGACAAGGTCTGGGAGAACGAAATAGAGACAATCCTCTCAGAAACAGCCAAAGCAAAGATCACGCTGCGAAAAGACCTTGAAAAACGGGAAAACACTTACATGAACAGGCTTTCAACCAAGCTAGGGCCTTAAAACCCTTTGAAAAAAATCTTTTTGATAATATTTTTTTGTTAAACGTGATAAAAAAAATGAGAGACTGGGAAACATCAATCTCTTCAACAGGAGAAAACGCAGAGATAAGAGGCACAGAACTAAGCAAAGTAATGGACATGCCATTCTCCGACGCAATATACCTACTGCTGAAAGGAGAGAAACCATCCGAAAAAGAATCAGAACTATTCAACAACATTCTCTCCAGCTGCATAGACCACGGAATCGGCAACCCATCCACAGTCGCCTCCAGAACCGTGCAAAGCGGAGGAAACGCAATGAACACCTCAGTAGCAGCCGGAATACTAGCATTAGGAAACAAACACGGCGGAGCAATCGAACAATGCATGCAACTCCTCCAATCACAGAAAACACCGGAAAAAATAGTAAAACAAAAAATAGAAAAATTGGAGAAAATACCAGGCCTCGGACACAAAATCTACAAAGACCAAGACCCGCGAACACAAAAAATACTGGAAAAAGCAGACAAACTAGGCCTAAAAAAAGAAAACACCGAGAAAATACTGGACATACAGGAAGAGTTCGCAAAACAAAAAACCCATCTAGCGTTAAACGTGGACGGAGCAATAGCAGGGACGATGAGCGACCTAGGCTTCGAACCAGAACTGGGCAAAGGATTCTTCATAATAGCACGCACACCAGGCCTAGTCGCACACGTCAGAGAAGAAATGGACGAAGAAGACTTCAGAAGAATCGAAGGCAAATACCGAGAAGAATAAAAAAATGAGTTACAAAGAATTCGAATCAAAACTAGGGAACGTAGCAGTCACAAAACACCACATAGAACGCCAGAGAGACAGCGAAGAATGGGAGAAAATACTGGACGACTTCACAGAAGAAGAACTTGTCGACAAGGCCTCATTCGACAAAATAGAGGAAGTGGACTGGGAAAAAGGATCGGTCTACAACGTATTAAAACTGAAAATAAGCGGTAAATGGCGGAGAATGTTTTTCAAAGCAGAAGACCCCACAGGAAAATGCGCAAAACTACTCAACTACAGAGTAAACGCCTACAAACAAAACCACTGACAGAAAAAAGCGAAGTTTTTATACATTCTAACAACCAACTGATTAACCATGGTCAGCGTACTAAGCAGAGTAGTAGACAGATTCACACACGACAACAAAGTAAAAATCAGCGAAATGGATCTAGAAGAACTCAGAGAAACACGGTCAGAACTCAAGGCAGACCTAGAAATCAAAAGAAACAAACACGAAGGCCTAGCCGAAAAAAGAAGAAGAAAATTCGAACAACTAAGAGAAAGCACAGAAGACCTGCTAAAAGAAGAACTAGCAGAAGAAATCGCAAGCCTCGAAGACGAAATGAGCATCTACCACAACGAACACGCACAACTCATGGACGCACTAAGAGTCGTAAACGGCCTCATCGCAGTCAAAAGAAAACAAAACCTGATGGAAGACCGCGGAATAGTCCAAAAAATCGAAGAAATGGACAGAAAAGAAGTAATAGACGTACTCAAACGAGAAGACGTACAAGAAATGATCAGAACCGAAAAATGGGAAGACCTCAGCAACCTATTCCGAGGAGAACTAAAACCCCGCAGAACAGGAAACAACCGCGTAAACGAAATACTCGAAACAGCAGAAAAACACAAAGACAAACCAATCAACCAAGCACTAGCACTACGCGACCAAAAACGAAAAAAACCATAAACCAAAAACCCCCTCCCTTTTCCCCCTTTCCCCCAAAACCTCTTCTCCCCTCTACTTCTAAGGAAAAAATGGCCAACACAATCAAATCCCAACTCGGCAACATACACATAGAAAAAAACCATTTCCACCGAAAAAAGAAAGGCAACTGGGAAAACATACTCAACAAATACCCAGAACAAAAAATAATCGACCAAGCACACTACTCACAAATAACAGGCCTCAAACTACAAACAGGCTCCATCCACCCCTGCATCAAAATACACACCAACAAACAATGGAAACACCTCTTCCTCCAAATCAACGACCCAATCCACAAAACCTGGAAACAACTACGATACCACTGGCAAACATACCAACAAAACCACTAAACCAAAACACATAAAAACATCAATGTTACTACTATTACTTAACTATACGAGGCCTGTAACACATGGATTCGAACAATACCAAACTCGGCAGACGAAACTTTCTAAAAGCCGCAGCAGCCGCCGGAGCAACCGGAGCAATAGCAGGATGCACAGACGAAGGTCCCGGCGAAACAACAGATGACACCTCCTACGACGACACCACGAGCGATGACACGGCAGATGATACAACAGAAGAAGAACAAGGCCTTGACACCGACTCCACATGGGAAGACATCAAACAAGCAGAACTCGATAATCACAAAAGCACGCCAGGCGTTGGAGAAGCTCTAGAAGCTGCAAACAAAAAACGCGTAGAAAATGCAAACCTCCTAAACTACGGCGAACTG
>LKMX01000003.1 GCA_001564035.1 Nanohaloarchaea archaeon PL-Br10_U2g27 | reverse complement strand
CGAGAAGAACGATGCAAAACCAACAGCAACCAACGCCCATCCAATGTCGGAGCTCGCGTGCACCAACAAATGATAACCATAAGTAACAACTAGCGAAATAACTACCGATACAACTCCGCTCACTACAGGCCTGCGCAAACCATCAAAATTCATACATCAAACATGAGATTCATACAATAAAAAACTCTTCTCCATTCCGCAATCCAAAATAAAAAAATAAGAAGAAGGAAAAAAGGCCTTGATCAAAAAAAGACCTTTTCAACCGGATTTCGGCAGCGTAACGAGTGTTATTCTATGTTTATTCACCTTTAAGCAGGTAATGCAGTTTTCAAGCAGACAAGACCAAGTTTTTTCGGTTAGGCCCTGTAACCCGAGTTCCCCTGAGTTGAGGAACAGGCCAGGCCATCCCAACCTACTCATCCTGTATCACATATACAGGATAAACAGATTGGAGTTATACCTATTATTAGAGCTCACGCTAACCCATTTAGAAAACCTCTGCACAACTTTTAAGGCCTGAGCAACGTGAGTCATAGATTTACATTGTGAAGCAGCCTTTTTAAAAGTTCGGATCAATAAGGGAAAGGCCTTGATTGAGGCCTTAGAGAGGTCAGAACCCGACAATTGAGGTAATATTTCTTAAGATGCGTCTTCTATCTGCGCGTTCCAAAGCCGGTAATACTTGTTTTCTTTTTTCAAAAGCTCTTCGTGACTCCCGCTTTCAATTATTCTGCCGTTCTCCATTACAAGTATTTTATCAGCGCTTCTAATCGTTGAAAGTCTGTGTGCAATAGCTAAAGTAGTTTTATCCTCTGTCAAACGTTGAATACTTTTCTGAATCTTCTTCTCTGTCTCAGTATCAACATCGCTTGTAGCTTCATCAAAGATCAAAATTTTAGGATCTTTCAAAATCGTCCTAGCGATCGTGATTCTCTGCCTCTGACCGCCTGACAGCTTAACACCTCTCTCACCTACTTCGGTATCATAGCCGTGAGGCAGATCCTTAATGAACTCATGGGCTTCAGCCTTTTTAGCAGCCTCAACAACCTCATCATATGAGGCCTCCCTTTCTCCATAAGCAATATTGTCCTTTATAGTCCCGGAGAAAAGGAAGGATGTCTGGCCAACGTAACCAATATTATCTCTCAAACCTTCAACTGAAACACTGCTAATATCTTGGCCGTCAACCCTGATCTCGCCACTGTCAGGCCTGTAAAACCTTGGTAACAATCTCGCAGTAGTCGTCTTACCAGCGCCAGTAGGCCCGACCAAAGCAACTGTATTACCAGGCTTCACATCAAAATCAATACCGTCAAGCACACTCTCACCTTCATTATAAGAGAAACTGACATCTTTATACTCCACAAATCCCTTGCTTACGCTCAATTTTTCGTTGCCGTTATCAATTGCTGGCTCCTCATCCATTAATCCAAAGATTCTCTCTGTTGAGGCCTTGGCTCTCTGATACATGTTGATTATCTCACCGAACTGTGCCACAGGCCACACAAACTGCTGGGTATACAAAATAAATGTTACAAACTGGCCTACCATCAAAGTCCCTGTTAACGGGCCTGGCGCTTCGCCTGTCAAAACCCAGAAACTGCCGACAGTAAACGTCACGACAAATCCTAGGCCTGCCAACAACCTGATAGCAGGGAAAAACTTGATTCTAATCTTCACAGCCTCCCAGTTAGTATCAAAGTAATCTCTAGAAGACTGCACAACTCTTGAAGACTCATACTTCTCCGCAGTAAAGGCCTTAATCACCTCAATACCTCCCAAGTTATTCTCAAGCCTGGAATTCAGTTTTCCGACCGAGGCCCTCATCTTAGCATAACGCGGCTGAATAGCCTTCACAAAAAAGTAAGTGAAAAATGCTATCAACGGCACAGGCAGCAACGCGATCAATGCAAGCTGCCAGTTAATCCAGAAAAGAATCGCTCCAATACCCAAAACCATAACGCCAAGCCTAAAACTCGAGTTCATACCATCATTCAAAAAAGTCTCCAACTGATTCACATCGTTCGACATCACGGACATCAACTCGCCGGTCTGCTTATCGGCGAAAAAACCTAGATCCAACTGCTGCAACCGCTCATAAGTATCAGTACGCACATCATGCTGAACGTTCTGCGCAAAAAGATTGAAACCCCAGTTCCTCCAATAATGGAAAAACGCTGCAAAAACAAACGAAGAACCCAAAGCAACTAGCAAAAACAATAACTGGCCCTCCTCAGTCACAGGCAACTGATTCTCAGCCAGCAAAGGCAAGGCCTCATACAGCTCCTGATCACCAGTCAAAACAGTATCAATAGCAATACCAAGAATCAAAGGTGGCATCAAGTCCAAAAGCCTGGAAAAAATACTGCCAATCAAACCCACAAAAAACGCCAACCTATACCTCCTACCATAACCAAAGAAAAGCCGCTTCATCGGATTCTCAACATTCTCCCGCACATCCCCAAAAGGATCATCCTCAACATTACTATAAGGAGAAACATTAGTCGCCATAAAAAACAGAAGGCCTTCACAAACTTTTAAAGGAGATCAAAAGCTGGAATCCTATTACAGATAAATGGGTGAAAACAACGGATTTTCAATATCAAAAAGAAGTTGAAACAGTTCTTGATTCATTGGATACTGAAGAAGATGTGAAGGCCTCTATTTTGGAGAAGTTTAGAACTGTTTAGGCTAGTGATATGTTGGGTGCGTTGGTGTTGATTATTGCTTCTTGTTTTTCTCCGTCGAGGTCTCCGTGTATTTGGGCTTTTACGAATAGGCCGTCTTCGAACCATTTTTGTTCGAGTGTTGCTGTTTGTATGTTTTGAAGTACTTTTTCTGGGTTGTCTACTTCTTTTGTGAAGCTCATTATTTTTGAGGCGTTGAGGAGTTGTAGACCGGTTACGCGGCCTTGATTGTCGAAGTCGATGGTCATGTTTCCCAGGCTTATTGATTCTTTTATTTTAGTTCCTTTCTTTTTGATGACTAGGCAATCGCTTTCTAGGTCGTATCTGGTTTGTGTGTTAGACATTTTCAATCAGCTCCTGGGCTTTGTTTTTAAGCTTTGAGACAGTCTTTACAAGTGGTTTGTCAGGTGTCAAATATATAACCACTTCATAGACGTACCGGTTACTTTTGGGTATCCTAACCTTATAACTTTCATATTGCTGGAGTGTATCTTTTTTGGAATCATTTTTGACTACTCGTGAAAAATTGTAGCTTCTCAAACGGTCGAGTACGTCTTCGTAATCTAGGTCTGTGTAGTCCTTACATCTAAGTAGTGCGTGTTCATCGATGTGAAATTCGTTGCTAGGATACTCGGCTAGTTTTTCTTTAAGTTTTTGAGATAAGTCCACAGATAAAGTCTGGTTTGAGGCCTCTTAAATTTTCATTTCTTTGATGTTAGAAGTTCTGCCTTCTTTGATATCTTTAGCGGACTTTTTCAATCTGTTAAGAAGTTCTTCGACACTTCTGTCCTCTACCTCTTTAGTCATAAAAGCTGTTTATACGCATGCTTAAAGGGTTTATCTATGTGATACAGTTCAGGACTACTATAATTTAGATGCGGAGTCCGGGATTTTGAAAATCAGAAGATTTTTCAGTTAAACCCGGGACTAGCAGCGCTGAAATGAAGATCAGATCACTGATCTTCTTGCAAAAGATTCAAAGAATCTTTGAAGCGATGCGGAGTCCGGGATTTGAACCCGGGTCACCGGCTTGGAAGGCCGGGGTCTTAGGCCACTGGACCAACTCCGCAAATCATTAGATTTGCTGGTGGGAGCTGAAAACCTTAAAGGTTTTCGAACTCCGCGCAGTGTTAGGCCTTTGTGTTATGTTTGTGGGCCTGTGTATGTTTGTTGGTGGTGTTAATTATTAAAAAGGAGTTCTTGGCTTCGAGACGGAGGAGGGTTGTGTGTTTTTGAATCTTTGATTGTAATTGTTGTTTGTATGGATGAGGATGTTGTGAAGGATCAGTTGGTTGAGAAGGCTAAAAGGGTTTTGGATGATCAGTTGACGAGCCGTGAGAAAGTTGAGAGGAAGGCCTTGAGTGATAAGGGTAAGGGCGGTGTCTGGAGCAAGGAGGAGATCGATTTCCTGAAGAATAATCGTAACGGTATGAGCAACGAGGAACTGGAGGATTTCTTTGTTAGTAACGAGTATAGTGATGAGGACTGGGCTCCGTTTTCTAGGACTGAGGAGCGTTATATTTTGCAGAGCTACGGTACTTCGGATCTTGAGACTATTGCTGAAGGCCTGGATAGAACTGTGGAAGAAGTTAAGAAGAAGGTTAACATGATGGGCTTGGAGATCTAAAAAAAAAGAGGAAGGAGGAGAATTGAAAAATGAGTAATAATGATATTGTGGACAGGGCGTTGAGTTCTACGAAAGAAGAACTCGGTGGCGAGGATAGGGAGAAGCATATTGTCCGTGCTGTAAAAATGATGGATCGGTTGGAGGCCTCTATAGCTGAAAAAGAGGAGGATTTCAAGGAGTGGTACAGATTGCATTTTCCGGAGCTGGTGGAGGAA
The DNA here is from genome assembly GCA_001564035.1 of Nanohaloarchaea archaeon PL-Br10_U2g27. Taxonomy (GTDB): domain Archaea; phylum Nanohalarchaeota; class Nanosalinia; order Nanosalinales; family Nanosalinaceae; genus B1-Br10-U2g21. The sequence continues at coordinate 20,134 of LKMX01000003.1, read as the reverse complement.
ATCGATAATGTTGAGCATTTAGTTAAGATTCTTGGTAGAGGGGTGGAACGATCAGAACTCGATTCTTTCAGCGGACTAGCGGAGAACTCTAAAGGCTCGGCTCTTGGAGAAAGGGAAAAGGAAATGATTGAATCTGTGGTGGAGAACCTTGAGTCAGATCTGGAGTTGAGGGAAGAGCTTGATGACTATGTTAGAGAGTCGATGAGTGAGGAGGCCTCGAATATGACAACTTTAACAGGCCATATACTTGGTGCGAAACTGGTCGCGTTGGCAGGAGGCCTTGAGGAATTGGCTAAGAGTCCTGCTTCAACTGTTCAGATGCTTGGAGCTGAAAAGGCGTTGTTCCGTTACTTGAGAGGTAAAGGTACGCCTCCAAAACACGGAGTGATTTTTGAGCATCGTTTCGTTAACCCGTTGCCGGAATCTGAGCGCGGTAAGATGGCGAGGTTCATGGCTAACAAGGTTGTGATGGCTGCCCGCCTCGATGTGTACGGCGACAAAGATAAGGGGAAAGAGCTTTTAGAGGAATGTAGGGAGCGTTTTGAAGAGTTGAAGGCCTAGTTTTCGTAGGCTGTGTCTCTGTGGTCGAAATCAAGTATAATGAGTTTGCTGTCTTGTAGATCTATGAATATTCTGTGATCTGTGTGTTTTCTCTTGACTTTCAGTCTCCAGATCCATTTGCTGTTTCTGTCTTTTATTGGTTTGAGATCTGGGTGTGAGAACTGTTTTTCTGAGAGTTCATCTACGGCGTCCCTGATTTCTTTTTCTTCAGTGTTTTCAAGGCCTTCAAGTTTATCAACTGCCTGTACTGTCCATTCTATTTCTAACACTTGGAGTTCACGTGGTCAGGTGTTCATCGAGTTCGCTGTGCGGGATGGTTTCTGATTCTTCTCTAGCAGTTTCAAGCCGTTTCTGCATTTCACGAGAGATTTTTTCATCCACTCGTTGCTGTTCTAAAAGTCGTCTTATCGCATCGCGCATCAGTTCAGATTTCGATTTATACCTGCCTCGCTCTACCTCTTTCTCCATCTCTTTTTCCAGGCCTTCAGGCACATCAACACTCAAAGTCATAACATGATAATAAGTGGATATTACTCTTTTATGGTTTTTGTTTGATAAGCGATTACCCGAACTGAGGTATAACGCCGTTATATCAAGACTGAGGAGAAATATAGTATTATTAGACTGGATGCTACTACGCTTGTTATGGAAGAAGTTCAACCCGGTATCTACTTGAGTAGGGACAAACTTTTCACGGAGAACGCGAGGCCTGGAGAAAAGGTGTATGGAGAGGCCTTGGTGAGGGAAGACGGTGTGGAGTATAGGCGGTGGGTTGAGAACAGGAGTAAGGTTGGGGCGGCGGTGAAGAAAGGCATGGATATCGGGTTGAGGCCTGACTGTAACGTTTTATATCTAGGCGCTGCTTCCGGTACGACCATCTCACACTTCTCAGATATTCTTACAGAAGGGGTGATAGTAGGTGTTGAGTACTCCGATTCTGTGATTAGAGGCTTGGTTGAATTAGCGGAGGAGAGGGATAATATCGCGCCTGTGCTGGGTAACGCAAGGAATCCTGAAGAGTATGAAGAGTATCTGGATAAGTATGATTACGTGTTCCAGGATATTTCGCAGCGCGACCAGCCCGAGATCTTCGTTAAGAACGTTAAAAAATACTTGAAAGACGATGGTATAGGGCTTTTAGCTGTAAAGGCCCGGTCTATTTCTGATTCGAGGCCTGCTGAAGAGATTTTTGAAGAAGTTAAGGAAAAGGTTTCGGAAGAGTTGAGTATTGTTGGTGAGGTTGATTTGGCTCCTTTTGAGAAGGATCACGTTGTTTTGAAAATCAGGCCTTAGAATTCTCTGATTTTAGTGGATGAGTAGCCTGGTTTCTCTTTGATTCTAATTACTTCTACGTCGTGGTCTGTGGCTTTTTCTGCCATTTTTTTCACCTTTTTTTCTGAGTGGTTCTGGTCGTAGCCCAGTGTTATGATATCAGGGTCTATTTCTTGGACTGTCGAGTAAATATCGCCTTCTGATCCTAGAAGTGCTTCGTCGACTACTTCGAGGCCTTGAATCATTTCAAGTCGTTCCTTTTCGTTAAAATAGGTTTTTTTGTCTATTCTTGAGTCGCGTGCGAGCACGACCACGAGCTTGTCACCGAGCTTCGAGGACTCGCGGAGGTAGTGTAGATGGCCGGGGTGGAGTATGTCGAAGACTCCCTGGGCCATAACAGTTTTTTCCATCTTTACCCTTTACCTCCTCCTGTTTCATTGTCGAGATGTTTTTCCTGGAATTCTTGTATCTCTTGCCATGGGGCTCTTGTTTCAATTATTTCGTTTGGGTTTTCCAATAGTTTCTTGTATTTGTTCCAGGTGTAACGTTTGTCCATGTAGACGATTATTCCTGTATCGGTCTTCGAACGTATACATCGTCCTGCAGCTTGTGTCGCAGCGTTTATCGCAGGATATGTGTAGCCGTACTGCCATCCCTTCCCGAACTTGTCATCTAGATAATCAACTAGGGCTTCTGTCTGTAGGCTAGGCCTTCTCAGTGGTAGGCCTACGATGAATACTGCTTTCATCATTTCGCCGGGGTAGTCGACTCCTTCACCGAAGCTTCCTGATGCTACTCCCATTAATAGGAGGCCTTCGCTGCTGTTGTTTTGGTAGTCGTCTAGTAAGCGCTGTTTTTGTTTTTTGTTCATTGTCCGGTCTTCTGCAAGTATTTTCCGGTCTGTGCGAGGCTCCAAGTTTTCTTTTATCTGGTGCAGTAGGTGGTAGGAGGGCATGAAGACTGCTGCGTTTCCTTTTATTTCTTCTAGGCTTTTTGCTAGGTACCATGCGTATTTTTGGATCATTGCATCGTCCCGTTCTTTGTAGCGTGTTGTGACTGTGTTTACGGCTAGTTCTACCCGGTTTTTACGTGGGAAAGGTGATCCGAACTCGATTGTTGTGTGTTTGTCCAGGCCTAGTAGGTCTGCATACATTTCTTGCGGTTTTAGTGTTGCGGACATTAGGATGGAGGCTTTTGAGTTGTTTAAGGGGTTTGATGTTGATATGCTGGGGTCTAGGCAGGAGTATTTGACTCTGAGTGTTCTGTCTGTTCCGTTCCTGTTTTTTTCTATGCTTCTGAAGAATCCTTTGTCGGGTCCTTTCCATCCGTCTAAGGCCTCTGCTAGTTTGGCGCAGTAGCTTTTCTCTTCTTCCTCCATTACTTCTTCTCCTGCTGCGTCGAGGTCTATTATGAGTTCTTCAAAGCTGTGGAAGTTGTCGACCGGATCTTTTAGGTCTGCTTCTGTTATTTCTGCTTCGTCGTCTTTTAGGCCTAGTTTGTCTCTTGCGAGCCGGTTTATTTCGTTTTTGAGTTGTTCTAGGTTCTGTTGTTCTGGGTAGTATCCAAATTTCTCGGTTTCGGTCATTGCTCTTTCGATTAAGGGGACGGATATTGTGTGGGAGTATAGTGATCTGGTGCGTGATGGCAGGTTGTGTGCTTCGTCCACTACTAGTATGCAGTCTTCTAGGTCTACTTGTGCTTGTTCAAGTATTACTTCTCGTATTGATGGATGGAATATGTGGAAGTAGTCAGCTATTATTATATCGGCGTCTTTGCACATGTGGAGCGAGACTGTGTATGCGCATACTTCTCTGCATTTTTTCTTTACTTGTTCTGCTCGCAGGTTTTGGTGTTTTAACTGCTTTATTTTTGAGAGGGTTTTGTTTGATAGTTTGCCGTTTTCGAATGTTTCATTGTGTCGAGGGCATTTTGGGCCTTCTGTTGTTACTGAGTCGGCTTCGCACAGATGGCTTCTTCCTATTAGGTCGACTGAGACAATGTTTTCGCTGTGTCTGTCGTTTATTTTTCTGACTGCTTCTAATGCGATTTCGTGTTGGCTGTGGCGTGGGGTTAGGAAGAATACTTTTCCGCCGTTCTCTTTTACGTGTTCTAGAGCAGGGGTAACTGCTGCGGCTGTTTTTCCTAGGCCTGTAGGTGCGTGAGCGATGATTGAGCTTGAGTCTGTTATGGTTTGCTCTATATTTTCGATTAACTTGGCCTGTTTTTCTCGTTTCTGTTCAAAAGGGAAGAGATCCATGACTGTGTAGTTTAGAAAACTGTATAAGAGATTTTTAAATCAGTTCAGTTGGCTGAAAACTCTTAAGAAGTCCGGTGTTTAATTCTGGGCTATGGGTTGGTATGCGTTTGAAAATATTGAGGAGGCCTTGCAGGAGTCTAAGCAAGTCTTGTTTCCTTTCGAGTTTTCTACGTGGAGTAAACTGGCTTTAATCATTTTTTTAACCGGTTATATTGCATTCCCGTCTTTCGGAGGTACTCCGGCACCAACTACAGATTTTGATAGCTCTGAAACATCTTTTGACGATACTGGAAGCATTCCAGAGTATTCGTTAGGCACGGGCTTTGAACTAGAGATGAGTCAGATTTTAGAGGATAACTTGATTACGGGAATGGCTGTCGATGATGTACCGGAATTAGAAGGGTTTTTCCCAATTTTAGGTTTGTTCATTTTAGGCCTGGTATTTTTCATCCTGTATATTACGTCGTTGTTTGAGTTTGTTCTGTTCCGCTCACTTTTCGATCAAGAAGTAAAGGTTTTGGGTTATGTCTCAGATAATTTGTGGAATGGTTTACAGTACTTCCTGTATAGAATACTGTTCTTGGCATTGATTGTCCTTGCATTTTTGCTATTGGTAGTTAATCCATGGATTGCTTTAGGCCTTGTTCCGTTGGGACTGGCTATTTATTTTGTGAACTGGATTGTTTTCCATTTTGCATTGCCTAATATGGTTGAGGCAGAGAATAATATTGTTCAGGCCTTTAGAGAGTCTCTAGGAATGTTGTCGGGCCAGGTTGATCAGGCTGTTCTTTATTTCGTAGTAAGATGGTTTTTGGGAGTGGTTATTGGGATAGTGACTGGTTTACTGGTTTTGATGATTGTTTTGACCATGTTAATTCCGGTGGCGATTGCCGGTATTTTAGTGGCTATTATTTCGCCTCTGCTTTTGATTCCTGTAGGCCTGTTTGCAGCACTGGTGTTTTTGATGGCGTTAGTGTTTATTGCAGTTCCGTTCAGAGTATATCTATATACCTATATTATCCAGGTTTACGGAGATTTTTCTCAATAATGATTTGAGCTGGATGAGTTTAGAACTGGTTCAGGTTTTTCTGGGTGGAATTCAGCATTTTGCTTCTTTCCAGTAACTGTTTGTAATGGAACCGCATTTCCTGTGACAGTATCTCTTTTATCTCGTTAAAACGTTCCAGTGTCTGATAGTTGTCGAAGCTGTTCCGAACTGTCTCTCTTATAACCCATACTCCAAGTGGCGCCCAGTACTCAGGCCTGACATCTCGCACTATAAGCACTTTGGCCTGCCGGTTAACTGAGTCCAGATATTCCAGTGTTCCGAGGCGTGCAGCGTAGTATGCTCCTGCTGTTTCTTCGGCATAATTGGTTCTGCCGCCGTAGTTTTCGTGATTCTGCATTATGAAGCTTCTTTTTGTTGCGTTCCATGTGGATCGAGGTCTTTTTAGTTCTAGGAGTTCGTACTCCCATTGCCCGGGAATGAGAAATATGTGGAAATGGTTTCCTACGTAACTGTTTTTGAAGTAGCGTATTTCACCGAGTTCTTGGTTCGTTTTGACTTCTTTACGCAGTTTTTTGGAGGCCTGATCGTCTACTGCTGTTATGCTCCATCTTGTCGGCACTATTTTACGGTTTTCTTCTTGTCCTAGCAGGCCTGCTGAGAATGCGTTCTGTAGTTTGTATACTCCTGTTTTATCTATTAGTTCTGTGACTGCTGTTTCGGCTTTGAGATCGGTATCGTAGTATGCTTTTTCGATTTTCCGGTTTACTGAAGGGTTTTCTCCGAGCAAAAGGTTTTTGAGGCTTGCCGAGTTTGATACGGGTTTAGCTCGTCCTCCCATTCCCAGTTTTGAAGGTTTTTTCTCCAGTTCTATTTCGATGTTTACGGGTTTTTTAGCCATTGCGATCTCTTGTTTTTCGCTCATTACTTTTGATGAGTTGGAGTTGACTAGGCTTGTTCTGAGTGACGCGATTTTTTCTATTTCAAAACCTTTTCTGTACCATTCTCTCGGATTATCCATAAGCGAGGGGTTAGAAGGGTTTGACGGTGATACAACCCCCATTTTTACGTTGGGGTAGTTGTAGCTGCCTATGAAAACCGACTCTGAGTAGGCCTGGAACTCTTTTTTATCTATTCTCGCGGGCATTACTGCCTCTATTTTTTTCCGTGCCTCTTCTTCTGTAAGGCCTTTCGCGAGTTTTCCATAACCCATAATTACTGTTTGGGGTGGCTAACTCTTAACCCGTTTTTTGTGACTAGGAGATGGGAAAAAAGTTGGGTGGTGTAAAGGGAATGGAGGAGTGAAGGTAGGTTGAAGGAGAAATGTTTAATTTTTTTGTATTCTATTAGTGTTTTATGGATTCGGCGGATAATTTTTTCTTGACGATTTTTCTCTCTGCAGTAGTTGTTGGTTCGTTGTTGTATCTTTGGCCATCAGCGGATTTGGAAGGTTTTTCTGAGGCGGAAGATGTGAGGGTTCAAGATTCTAGACTTGTTTTTTCTACTCAGTGTTTTGTTTTGGATATGTATGTTTCTGATTCTCAGGCCGAGGACTTGGATATGGCGTTGACAAGGTTTGAGACCGGTTTAGAGACTGAAAGGCCTTTAATGCCTGAGTTGACAGGTGATATAATGGATGCTTCGGATGTGAGCTTGGATAGAGTTGAGGTTCATTCTATTCAGAATCAGAGTTTTAGAGCCGATATTTTGTTGACTAATGGTGAAAGAATTGATGCTAGGCCTTCTGACGCTGTTTTGTTGGCGGCTGAGTCTGATTCGCCGGTTTATCTAAGCAATAGTTTGTTGAGGGATGAGGGAGAGAATACTTGTTTAGATTCTGCTCGAAGTGTTTGAACTTTATATTTTCCAGTGTGGGTCTACTGAGTCTTTGATATCTACTATTTTTTCTAGTGTTTTCTTTTCGCCTTCTGTTAGTAGGTCTTCTAATTCTTGTAGTCTCTTGTAGTCTTTTTTGGTGATGTTGGTGTAGAGGTGGTCGCCGGCTTCGAAGCTTCTTCCGACTGTGGCGTTTGAAATGGATAAAGCGATCATTTCTCCTTTTTCTGCTTTATCTAGTGACTCTCCTTCGTCTTGAAGGCTTTTGATCCCTCCTACCAGTTCTCCGTCCTCAGTCATTAGGCTTCCGTTATTCAGTACGCCGTCTACTACTTTTACTCCAATGACTACGGGGTTTGATGATCGGAAGACGTGTTCTGGCATTGTTCTTATTTCTGCAGGCCTTGAAACTTTTTCCAGTGCGTATTCTAGTTTTCTTTCTTCTAACTCTGTTTTCCAGGTTGTGTAGTTGTCCAGGATTTCGTAGATTACGTTGCTGGAGAAGACGTTGATGTTTTTATCTTCTGATAAGTGTTTGGCTTTGGGTGTGATCCCTGAGTTAAATGAGAGTACTGCGCGGTGTTCTGAGGCCTCGTTTTCTGCTTCTATAATGTCGCTTTTCTTTACAGGCCCTACTTTGGCTTTCTGAACTTTTATGTCAGCTTCTTTGATTTCTCTCATCAGCGCCTCTAAGGATCCTAGGGAGTCTGCTTTAACTATTACTCCTTCGTTATCTGTTTCGTGTTCTGCTGTTTCCAGCTCTTTTTCTACTTCTTCGACAAGTTTGTCGACGTTTTTCCCTGTTCTGATGGGTGCTCCGGATACCACGTTTTCAAGGTCTTTTCCAGCGATTTTGACTCCGGATGCAGGGTTCACTTCTTCAATTTCTTGGTACTGTCGGTCCAGTCTTATCTCTTTTAGAGGCCTTGGTTTTAGTAGGGCACGGATTTCTGTTGTTTCTGCGCCTTCAGGGGTTCCGTAGACTAGTTTGTCGTCTTTGTTGATGCTGCCGTTGTAGTGGATTACGTCGATAGTGGTTCCGAAACCTTTCTGCTCCGACACCTCTAGTACTGTGGCTTTTCCCGTTCCTTCAGTAACTTGTAACTGGTCTTCAAGATAGTTCTGTGCCAGGCCTGCTACCACCATCAGTAGTTCTGGTAGGCCTTCTCCTGTCATTGCGGATACAGGTATTACTCCTATTTTTTCTGTGAAGTCGTCTACTCTGTCGAATCGGTCGATTATGAAGCCATGTTCGTTTAGTTCGGCCATTAGTTCGTATATGTTTTCGTCCAGTTTTTGCTGGGTGTTTTGTGACTGGTTTTGGATGTTTGCGGAGAAGCATTCGTTTTCTGTTTTCCAGCCTGGTATTTTGTCTATTTTGTTTAAGGCTATTACGAATGGTGTTTGGCTGTCTCGCAGAATCTTTATGGCCTCTTCTGTCTGGGGTTGTACGCCTTCTTCTATGTCTATGACAAGTACTGCGATGTCGCTGATGCTGCCGCCTCGTTTACGTAGGGATGAGAATGCTGCGTGGCCTGGTGTGTCGATGAATAGTAGGCCTGGTATTGTGAGGTCGGTGTCGAGTTGTTGGAGAAGGTTTCCGCATACGTCTTTTACTGTATCTAAAGGCACTTCTGTGGCGCCGATCATCTGGGTGATGCCGCCTGCCTCGCCTTCTACTATTTCTGAATGCCTTATTTTGTCTAGTAGAGAAGTTTTTCCTGAGTCTACGTGTCCTAGGACTGAGAGTATTGGTTGGCGAGGCATTTTTGTTTCACCGGTTAGGCCTCACCTAGGATATGTGTGGCTTCTGTTTTTGCGGTAGTTTTTCTCGCATTTTCCGCTGCAGAAGTAAAGTTTTTTTCCGGAGTTGAGGACTAGTAGTTTTCCTTCAGTTTTTGCTACTTCTTCGCCGCAGTAATCACATTCTACCATTTTTTATCCCTCCATCTGTGTTTCTTTTATGTGGACAACGTCGTCTTCTCTTATTGGTCCTCTTGCGTCACGTACAAGGACTTTTCCTTCTTCTTCGCCTTCTATTACTCTGCAGCGAACTTTACGGACGGTTCTGTGTCCTTGGTCTCCTATTACTTCTATTACTTTTGCTTCTACCATTTCAAAGTTTTCACCTGTTTATTCTTCTTTTTCAAGCAGTTCTGCAGCTTTTTCTGCGACGTCTTCTATGTCGGATTCTGCATTGCCTGATTGTGTAACTGCGATCGCTGCGCTTTGAACATTGATTCCCGCAGCTAGTCCTAGTTCTTCTTTGTCTGGAACGAATGTGTAAGGAATATCTCTTTCACCTGCTAGTGCTGGCAGATGCATAACTACTTCTTCAGGGGAAACGTTCTCCGCTATTACAATTAGATCTGCGTTGTTTCTTTCAACGGCTTTTGTAACTTCGTTTGTGCCGATTGCAACTTTCCCTGTATCTGCTGCTTTTTCAATAGTATCGTAGGTTTTTTCTGCAAGTGAATCGTTTGGACTGAATTTGTTGTAGCTCATTTTTTGATCAACCTCTCCTCAAATCTTTCATCAAGGTCTAAAACAGAAGTCTCAGACAACTTTTTTATACTAACCTCGGTGTTCGTGTTCCGCGAACTCTCGCATGTTCTTCTCTTCAAAAATATGAAGGCCTTTTTCCAGTTCCTCTATAATTTCATGTACTGAACGTTTTTCATGCCTCGTCTCCGCTTCCAGAGTTTCTGTCATTTCTAGGAGTTCTAAGGCCTTTTGACGGAATTTTTTGATTTCAGTCGCCATATGAACTGTAAATTCAGTTGATTGAGGAGTTTATTCTCTTTCTCCTGTCTGAGAATTCGTTGAGGACTTGTGATACTTCTGATTCAAATCTTCTGCTGTCCTCTATTCCTTTTTCTAGGTGGCTCATCAGGTCTTCTACTTCTCTTGAGAGATACCTCATTTCTTCAACCATTTCTTTTACTTGGTTGAACTCATCCACTTCTAGAAACAAGGTGTTGCCTGTTGGCGGTGTAGGATTGCGTGGAGCAGGTTCTTTTGAGTGTTTGAGGCCTCTTACCTCATTGCTTATTGAGTTTAAGTCTTTTTTGAAATCTGAGGAAGGTTTTGTTTCTTGCTGTAGATTCTGGTTCTGAACTTGTTTTTGTTCAGTGTTTTGTTGAGCAGGTTGAGGCTCTGCTTTCTGCTCGTGTGTCTGTATACTGTCTTTTATTTCTGTATCTTGTTCTAGATTGTTTGATGGTATTTGTTCGGTTTCTTGTTCTTTAGGTGGCTGGAGATCTTGTTCAGAAGTGTTTTCTGTACTTGAGCCTTGGTCTGACTCTACCAGTTTTTTTATCTCCTCCATGTTTTGCTTTAGTTTTTCTTTGTCGTCGCCGCCTAAGTTAAACATACAGAACTATTCTGTTTCCGTGTTTAAATGGTTTGGCTGAATTTGCTGTGGTAGTCTTCTACTTGGTCTAGAAATCGCTCCATCTTAGCCTGATATTCTTCTGAAACGGAGTCTTGATCGAAGTGTTCGTCGACGTTTGAGACCGGCATGCTTGGGCCTGTGAGGCCTCCTAAAGCTATTGTTATGTCGTGGAGGTGGCTTAGTGCTCTTAGGCCTCCGAATCCTCCTCTTGATACTGTTACGTATGTGAAGATCCTGTCTTTGTATTCTGGGTAGAGGTAGTCTAGAATGTTTTTTAGAGGGCCTGGTATGCTATGGTTGTATTCTGGAGATACGATTGTTATTACGTCTGATTCTTCTACGAGTTCAGAGAATTTTTCGACGTCTTCAGGAGGGTTTTCTGCGTTACTGAGTCTTTCCTCCATGTGTGGTATGTCTCTTTGCTTCAGGTCGAATACCTCTACTTCGTGGTGTTCTGAGAAGAATTCTGCTACCTTCTCGGCCACGTGACCTGTGTTGCGTCCTTTCCGGACTGTGCCTGTTATTACCAGGATTTTCATTCTTCTTCGACTTCTTTGACTTCTGCAAAGTCTTCTAGATCTAGTCCAAAGTCTTCTCCACGGATTTCACAGTATTCTCTTCCTAGAAGGTATAATATTGTGGCTACTGACTTTTCTCCTTTGTTATTGGCTGGTACTGCTATGTCAATGTTCTTCAGAGTGTTTTCAGAGTCTGTGATCGCGATTACAGGAAGGTTTGTGTGCTTTGCTTCCTTGATTGCTTGTGCATCGGTTTCTGGATCGGTTACAACTACTATTTCTGGTTCTGCGAAGTCATCGCTCTGAGGATTTGTTAGTGTGCCGGGCATGAATCTTCCTGTTATGCTTTGAGTGTTCAGCGCGTCTGAAAGTTTCTCTATTGATTCAATTACTTCTTCTTTACGTCCTACAAACATTATGTCTTCTGGCTCGTATTCAGAAAGAAGTTCAGATGCTTTTCTGACTTGTTGATCAGTTTTCTCAAGATTAATTACGGCAAGCTGATTTTTCTTAACGTGGAAAATGAATTCTTCCATGTCTTTGTGCTGCGATTTTGTACCTATGTGTACTCCGCGCTTAAGGTACTCCTCACGATCGATTAATAGCTCTTCCTCAGTCATACACCCGACTTACATACAAAATATTAAATACGGCCCGACCGCTCTCCTCACAGAGCATCGTTCAGCAAAAAAAATTCAGAACATGAGTTCGGGATTCTCGGAACGATCCCACAACCTCATTAACTGGTTCAGTTTTGCAGTTCTTATATCGGCTAGGCCTGCCTTAATCACGGGGCACTCCCATTCCACTGCCAAATTCGATATTGTGGTGTCGCAGGTCTCGCCTGAACGATGAGAGACTACAGGAGTGTAGTCGGCCTGTCTTGCTAAATCTACAGTCGCCAAGGCCTCAGTCACTGTTCCTATCTGGTTTGGCTTGATGATCAAAGAGTTACATGAGGACTGTTCTATCCCTGTGTGAAGCCGTTCTACATTGGTTGTGAATAGGTCGTCCCCGCAAATCATTACGTCAGGGAACTCTCTAGTCAGCTTTGCATGCATTTTGAAGTCTTCTTGGTCGAAAGGATCCTCGACATAGACTAGATCAAACCTTTCTGTAATCTTTTTCACAAACTTAAACTGGTGTTCAGGAGTCATACTTGAGCGCATGGAGCTCATTTTGTACTTTCCATCTTCATAAAACTCTGAGGCCGCTATATCTAGGCCTATTCCTGCATCATATTTTTCAGCTACTTTTTCTAAGGCCTTCAATGTTTGTTCGTCATTCATTGATGTGATGAGTGCGCCCTCGTCGTTTATCCCCATTATTTTTTGCTTGTATCTTTTTTTCAGTTCTTGGTATATCTTCCTATTTGTTTCTATTGCTTCAGGGAATGTTTCGGCGTTTATTGGGAGAATTAGGAACTCTTGTATGCTTGTGTTTCCTCCGTGTTCTCCTCCTCCAATCACATTGCTTAGGGGTAGTGGAAACTTGTTTTTTGTCTTGAATCCTGAGGCCTTTTTGAACGCGAAGCTTGTGGCGATCGCTGCAGCGCCTATCCTTGAAAAGTCTTCGGTTCCATCGAGTTCTCTCAGTTTTGTATCGAATTCTTCCTGGGTTAAGTCTTTGCCCTCCAGTTTTTTCAAAAGTTTTTCAACTTCGTCCAGGTGTTTGGGAACGAAGCATTTGGCTTCATGCGTTCCTGTTGATGCTCCTGAAGGTGCTGAGGCCTTTACTCCGTTTATTTCTGCTTCTACGGTATAGTTTGCGCGGGAGTTAAGTATTTTCCTTAGTTTGAGGCTTTCTATTTCCATGTACTGAAGTTGTCAGAAGTTGAATAAAAAAGGGATAGGTGGCTTATTTGACTGTTATTGGTAGTGAGCCTTCTTCCATCTCTTTCTCGGCTATAACCATTGGATCTTCGTTTGGGTCTGTGTCAACGAAGATTGGGGCTCCCATTGAGATTTGAAGGCTTCTTGCACCTATTATTCTTGCTCTTTCGTATCTTGTGTAGCTGATAGTTTTTCACCCTATGTATCCGAGGTCGGAGCTTTGCTCCGGTTCTCCTTGATTTTGTTTCAGGTTCTGAAGCTTTTTAAGCACTTCTTGTGACTCCTCTACTTTGTCGTCAAGACTGGAGTAGTCAAGATCCACGTCGAGATAGTCTTCCATTACTTCGAGAACGGCCTCTGTAGATTTGGGATCGCTTAACAGGAAGCCTGGTGTTTCTCCAAGCAGTGCGATACCTTTCATTCCTCTTCTTTCTCCAAGCCCTAGGAGTAGTCCGGAGATACCGACTATTTGGCCTACCTCGTGGTCAAAATCTATTTCTAGGTCTTCAAATTTTTCTTTTGTCTCTAGATCTGTTACTGCGCCATAAACTGACGGCTGTTCCACGACATCTCCTTTTCCGTAACCTCCGATCGTTATTATTTCCTCAACTTTCTTTTCTTCAGCGAAGTCCAGTACTTCTTCGGCTATTTCATAATGTCCTTCGTTGTTGGAGGCCTGTGCGTTTCCTTCAATTAGTATTACTTCTTTACCGTTGATTTCGACGTAGTATATATCGTTTTTCAGTGATTCCAGTACTTTGTTGTCGTTTACGATTGTGTAGGGCGGGAAGTGGTGTGACTGTAGTTCTCCGATTTTTTCTGCTTCAAGCTTCTCCGCTAGGAAGCTTACGCAGTTTCGGCCAACGTGCCCTATACCTGCTAGTCCTTCTATTAGTAGTGGTTTTTCGACTTCAACATCTTTTTCTAACACAATCTTCGTGGTCATTGGAATTATTTTTCACCTTTTTTAGCCTTTCTGCGGTATTTTCCGTACTTATCTGGGAATGAAAATTTTGGAGGCCTTGCCTCTTCTGTAGGCGTTCCGCAGTGCTGTTCTTTCAAGCTGTATTGCCCACAGTTAACACATTTCTTTATCATCGTTTTTATGCCTTTGAGAATTCAAAGCTTCCGCCTAGCTCTTCAGCTTTTTCCCTTATGCCTTGAACCGCTGAGTCCATACGTTTCTTCGCAAGCTCTTGAGTCCTTCCCCAGGCCTCAATCGAGTATTTAGGAGCTGACAAGTACTTGATTTCAACACCTTCTCCCGGCTCTGACAGAGCCTTTTTGATTCTTTTCAGGCCTTCGCCGTCGTAGAACTCCAGTTTGATCTCTCCTTCAAACTTTTCTTGTTTGAGATCGATATTCTCTCTTGCAACTTCCTGAATTGCTTCCACGACTTCGTCGTCAAATATTTCTTTTAGACGGTCCTCCTCGGCTATTGAGATCTCAAAGCCTCGGAAAGAAGATCCTAACTCTTTTTGAAGCGGGAAAACAACTTCTTCGTAAATATCTTCTACATCAAGTTTGTCAGAAAGAGCTTCCACAAATTTCTCTGACTTCATCTCCTTCTTCCACTCGCTCATTGTATCCTTCTTCTGCTTATCGTTGACTCTTTTCAAAGACAGGCCTAGTCTATCACCGGTCTCAATAACTTGAGCGACTGTTTTCTCTCCTTCCGAGAAATTTTTTGTCATGTCCTGTATCCAGCTACGCGAGGCCTCAGAAATATGTATTAATCCTCTTAGACCATTATACTGTTCTAGCTCAGCATATGCTGAGTTCTCATTTACTTCAGCGAGATCAATCACTACTAGGTCTCCTTCATCAGGTCTGTCTTTATACCACTTCATAAACTAGAATTCACAGGTGATTTTTAAAAGAGATAGACTATAACAAAAAAGTATTTAACTGTTGAGTAACAACACGTCATTATGTCTGGTAAGACCTTCGTCTTTGCTGCTGACAGACACGGTAGGGACGCTTGTGCGGATGGAGATATTTATATTGGCGCAGGAGACGAAATCTATGCAGTTAGTAAAGATGACAGTGGGGAGGGAATTGAAGATTTTGAAACCGGGGTTTACGGTAATGCGAGTTCTCAGGAAGAAGTCATGGAGTATGCTGCTGGAGAACTTGAGGAACGTTTTGAAAAGCTGGAAGCTGACTATGAAGAGGCCTACTTGGCATTAGGCAATCACGAAGACCATCTTGTAGACTCTGAATTGGTTAAAAAGATAGCAGAGAAATACGATAAAGTTCACGTTAAAGAAGATGAACTGGTGGAGATAGAAGGCCGTAATTTCTACTTTGGAGAGGCCTTTCAGACAAATCCTGATGAGGCTAAGCTCTACGATCAGGATGTGGAAGCAGGTGATGCGGGTTATGAAGAGGATGAGCTTGAGGCAGTTGGAGAGGTTCTGGGTAAAGAGGCTTCAGAAGTCAACTGTAAAGATATAAATTCGATTCTGGACGGGGAGGTCGAACAGGAAGCTCATTCAAGGATCAGAGAAATATTGGAGTCTGCGCCGTTGGTTGGAAACTATTTCTTCAAGCCGGTTTACAGTTTGAAAGACAGATTGTTGGGTAAGCCTACTGAAACAGTTACTATTCCTGGACTTGATAGAACTGAACAACACGAACAGATTGAAGATGTAAGACAGGCTTACGATGAAATGATCCAAGAAAAAGTCGATAAAATAGATAGTGCCGAGGGAGAAGTAACCTATGTGACTCACGGCCAACCTCAGACAGAGGAAATGCCCAATGCTAATATAGAAGCCAGAGAAATATTGGAAAGGGCTGAAAATATTGGCACAGCATATGTAGGCCACTTCCACGGAGGGTTCAACGGAGATCCGGAAAAAGAAATTGGAGGCACGAAAGTTATCAATCCAATGGAAGGTTATACGATCGATGAATCCGGAGGCGCTCTTCAAAACTATGAAACTCACCGGTTCCAAGGAGATCCTATTGCAGAAGCAGATCCAGTAGACTTACCAGACAACATGGGTCTCTCAGATCTTACAGATGAAGAACAGCAGAAAGCCCAAGAGATAATTCGGCAGGCTCAAAACGAGGCCTCAAGCCAACAAGAAATGCTGCAAATCGTTCAACGGAGAATGTCGGAAGAAGGCCTAGCTGCATAAGTGAATACTGGTCAGATTGCAGTTTTAACGTTGAGATAGCTCCGGAAAGTATAGAAACTCCTTACATTGATGGAGGATACGATCATCTATCTGAAATCGATTGCGACTTATTTAATTGTCTGTCAGGCCTTAGATTAAGGACTGTTATGAAAAGTGAGGGAAAGAATATTTGAGTAAAAAGTTTATTCTACTTCTAGTTCTGTGACTACGTTTCCGTTGAGTTCTGCTTTGCCGCCGGTCGGCTTTGCGATTGGTTCGCTGCAGACCATGCACTCTACTTTTGATGCAGGTCTTGAGTATATTTTTTGCTGGTTTCCGCATTCTCCGCATTCTACTTTAAGGAATTTCTGTGCCATTACCGAATCACCTTGTGTTTTGTAATTAGAAAATCTTGCATTTTCGTTTACCTCTCTATCTCGAATTTTGCTGCTCGTGGTTGTTTTCTTGGTTTCCAGCTTTTGCCGCATTCTCGGCATTTGAACTGAAGGTCTTTCTTGCTGGATGTAGGGTTGCTTCCTCCACGGCTTTGGTGTGCAGGGTTCTCGTAAGGGAATGATCCGTAACCGTTGTCAATTTTTCTTTGCCTCTTTCTAGCCTTTTTACTCCATGGACTGGTTGAACGATTGGTTGCTTCTTTCACTGTCTGATCAGTGTGCTGATCACATTTTGGACAGTAGCGTCTCTGTTCTTTTGGGATCTTAACCATGAATCTATCTCACGGTCTAAACTTTAAAAAGGCTTCAAGGCCTCGGTACTATGATCGAGCCCTTGCATTTTTTAGGCCTCTCCAGATTTTCCGTTGAGCCTTCGAACACTTTTACTTTGAGGCCTGATCTTTCGATTATCTCGATTGCTGTCGAGTCGATTAATTCGTGTTTTCCGGCCTCGTTGTTGCCTGAGATGATTTGTTTCAGGGTTTTTGTATCTACTTCTTTGAGTAGTTCTGCATCGGGTTCTTCAGGGTCTCTGTCGTATATTCCGTCGATGCTTGTTGCGATGTAGAGGTCGGCTTCGAGTATTTCGGCTGCGATTGCTGCTACTGCGTCAGTTGAGTGTCCTGGTGTGAGGCCTCCCATTACAACGTTTTTTCCGGTGCTTGATGCAATTCTAATTTCTTCAGCTGTTTCAGGCACGTCGGGGTAAGCGTCCAGTGCCGTCATCAATGTGCGGGCGTTTAGTCGTGTGGCTGCTATTCCGACGAGATCTTGTTCTCCCTGGTTTCCGTATTCTCCTGATGCGTAAATATATTTTTTCAGGTCGCCTGCTCCAGTGACGACGAGTACTTGTTCGCCGCTTTTCTCCAGGGCTTCAGCTATCTCATCCAGTTTTTCCAGGTTTCCTGTAATTATAGATCCGCTTAGTGCAAAGACTTTTTCCACCATTTTTTAGAACGTCCTCTTACTAGAAGAGAAGAACGGTAAAGGTTAAACTTCTTCTGCGTTCCCTCTGTTTACTAGTATTTCTGCGTTGTCTTCGGGTAGTATTGGTTCATCGCCTTTTTCGAAAGGCCCGTAGGATTCTAGGTCTGTCCCCATGAATTCAGGTACTTTTGACACGATTTTTACTTTGGCGTATCCTTCTTCAATATCTTCTGCTTCGTCTTCGCTTTGATCTGGTTCCGGCTCAGGTTCTACGCCTTCATCTTCAGTTTTTTCTGAGGCCTCTGTCTTGGGAGCGGTTACTTGCTCTTCTTCAGCCTCTGGTTCGGGTGTTTTTGGCGTGTATCCTGTTTTGGTTTCGTTTATTCTGTCTCTGTGTTCTTCGAAGAGTTTTTTGGTTTCCCGGAATAGTTCCTGTTCTCTTGGGAGTAATGGGAGTTCTGAGGCCTTGATGTTGGATCTCAGGGATAGTTGTGCGTTTTTGACTATTTTTTTCTCTCTTTTTGCGATTATTTTTTTGAATACTCTTTTGGATGATCTGTATTCTCGGTCGTCAGAGCTTTCTTTTTTTCTTTCCAGGTATTCTTGTGCTTTTAGAATGAAGTCGTCGTCCAGCTCGGTTAGTTCAACGGCTTTGCTCTCGTTTTTCTGTATTCTTCTCAGGTCATTGAATGTTAGAGCTGTTGACATCTGTATAACAAGTCAGTGGTGAAATCTTTTTTTACCTTCACCCGAAGCACTTCTGCACATGTTTCTTGTAATACGATTCGACCTTATACTCCTTCCCGCAGTAAGGGCATACTAAATCATCTTCATTCTCGTTTCCTGAGTCGCGCTTCTTGGCCTTTCTGAAAGCATAACTTACAGGGTTCTTAACCTTTTCCTCAAGATTATCGCCTTCATAGACCTGCATGTCTTTGTAGTATCCGTTCGCATCATAGTTCGGAGGGGGAACGTCTTCAGGCCTGTTACTGTGCCAGCGTATCTGGCCTTTGATGTAGGCCTCGCTTAGTTCTTCTTCGTTGCGTTCGTTCCATTCCCAGATTTTTGATTCTATTTCGTTCCATCCATATCCTACGCAGCGGTAGAAGTTAATTAGAATAAATAGTCCTCTTTTTCTGCCGTCTTCTAGGCCTTGCAAAATGTTTTTGATGCTTGGTGGGAAGTATTTTTCGGGTATTGCGTCTTCTGGTCTTTCGAACTCTTTATTTTTTCTTTCTTCTCTTTTTTCTTCCTCTCTGTCTTGTATGAAGTCGAGGGCTTGGACTGCGAGGTTGGTGGCTTCGTCTTTTTTGTATGTGTCTAGGAATCCTGTTTCGAAGCTGATTTTTTCTATTTCTGCATCTTCTTTCTGGAATTCGGAGATTTTTCTTGGGTTTATTGGTTTTGATACGAGGCCTGATCCGTCGTGGAGGCTGTAAGGCATTCTGAATAGGTGTCTTTGCCCCCAGTCGTTCTCTATGTCTGCTACCTGGTATGGGTCGAGGCCTTTTTCTGTCTGCATTTCTTTTCTGAGGCCGTGTTTTTCTACTTGGGAGATCATTTTTTCTTTGAGTTGGTGGCGCAGGTAGTTTACTATGCCTTGGGCTAGTCTTGGGTATAGTTCTGAGAACTTTTTTTCTCCTATTTGCTGTGGGAATGCTTCTCCTCTTATTCCTATGTGGAATCCTCTGTTTCCTGAGAATTTGGCGGATATGTTTTCTATGCCGTGGTGTTGTAGTTCTTGAATTACTAGTTCTGCTGTTTTTTTGGAGAGTTCGAAGCTTTCATCGCAGTCTATGTCGATTACCATGTCCCAGGTTTCCCGTAAACTGTCTAGGTTGGACACTTGGTCTATTAGTAGTGGGTTTCTCCAACGCTCTACTGAGAAGTGGAATGCTACGGCTCCGTTTTCTACGAGTTGTTTGAAGTCTCCGGGGAAGTTTAAGGCGTCAGGCCTTTTTCCGTAGCCTTTAGGGTATGTTGGCGCGACTTCTCTGTACTCTGCGAGCTCC
This sequence comes from Nanohaloarchaea archaeon PL-Br10_U2g27, assembly GCA_001564035.1. Classification (GTDB taxonomy): domain Archaea; phylum Nanohalarchaeota; class Nanosalinia; order Nanosalinales; family Nanosalinaceae; genus B1-Br10-U2g21. The sequence continues at coordinate 939 of LKMX01000003.1, read as the reverse complement.
ATCACTTTTTCTATGAGCTCTTCCTGTTCATAGTACTGTCTTATCTGCCAGTCTTTCAGTTCCACGTATGACTTACTGCGAGTTAATTTTCTATATTTGCAATGGTTTGAACCTAGTTTTTTTCTCTCGTTCTAGTCTTCTTCGATTCGTGGTGCTAGTACAAAGCTGAGGTTTACTTCGTCAGGTGATACGAACTCCATTCGCATAGGGAAGTCGTTCCCCAGTTTTAGAGTTACGTTGTCAGCTAGGCTTTTACCGCCTATCATCTTTGACAGGTAGTCTAGTGAAAACATTGATTTGACTGAGTCTCCTGACATAGAAATCACTCCGTCGCTACCGTCTGTAATGGTGAAGTCTGCATTGCTTTGATCTCCTTCGGCAGAAATATTGAGTTTTTCTTCATCTGCGGAAATTGTAACGGCATCGCTTACCACCATGGCATCTTTTACAGCGCCTTCTACTGTTGAAGCATCTAGTTCTGCTTCAAAGTCGAAAGCAAGCTGGTCAGTCTCCGGTATGTCATCTTCGGAAAGATTCAGGATCGGCAGCGAAAAATTTCTCGTAGAAGAGTTCTCCATCGTTATCTCAAAACGAGAGTCGCCTAGTTCAAAAGTGATTGTGTCGTTGGCGTTTGCTCTGCGCAGAATTGAGTAAAGGTTCTCAACGTTCAGGCCTACCTTTGTCTCCTCATCGAGTTCGTAATCTTCGAATACGTCTTCTTCTATTTTGAAGTCGACGAGGCCTACCATTGCGGGGTCGGCAGCTATTAGTTTCATGCCGTCTTCCTCTAACTGGAAGATTCCCTCGCTGATAAGATTTGAAATGGTTTTCATCGAGTCTTTTAGGAGGCCTACTTCCGTTATTTCTGCTTTAAACAAAATATTTCACCTATGTTACTGTGAAGTGTTAACAACTTTTTTAACTCTGTCGTGGAGTTCT
>LKMX01000025.1 GCA_001564035.1 Nanohaloarchaea archaeon PL-Br10_U2g27 | reverse complement strand
GTAGAAGACAATAGAGGGAAAGCAGAACTCAGACTGGGCGACGACGTCCAAGTCAAAATGTCTGACAAAGAGTTTGAAGGAGTAGAACTTCAGACCGCGACCGAAGTACCGGTAAGCGAAGTAACCGGAGAAAACAACACTTTCACCGTCAAAGGAATGGTAATGCGAGTCTACACATCAAACCCATTCTTCAGAGTAGACCCAAACTCAGGAGACACCGTAAAAGAAGACGAAGACGGAAACTACGTAACAGACGACGGAAAAGAAGTAGAAGAACCAGAAGGACGACTAGCAATCTCTGCAGTCGTAGACGACGGAAGCGGCAGCATCAGAACCGTATTTTTCGGAAGACAGGCCCGCAAACTACTGGATCTAGAGGAAGAAGAGGAGAAAGAAATGGACTTGGAAGCAGTTGAAGACGCAGCAGAAAACACCGAAGGCCAAGAAATAAAGGTCGAAGGCCGCACAAGATACAACGACTACTTCGGACGAATAGAACTGCTAGCAAACAACATCGAGCCTCTAGACTCTGAAAAAGAGCTTGAAACACTTTTAGAAGTTTTAGAGGCCTAAAAAAGTATTATGAATTATTTAAACGAGGAAAAGGAGGATTTTTTATAAAATGACTGACGACGTTGAACTAGAAGACATTAAAGGCGTAGGAGGGAAAACCGCACAAAAGCTCAGAGAATCAGGTTACGACGACCTAATGAGCATAGCAACGATGAGCTCCGGCGAACTAGCTGAGATCGCAGACCTGGGGAACAAGAAAAGCCAGAGCGTTATCACCGAGGCCCGTAAGCTCTTAGACATAGGCTTCGAGACAGGTAAAGAAAGGCACGAGCAACGAAAAGAAATGAAGAGAATCACCACCAGCTCAGACAACTTCGACGAAGTACTGGGCGGAGGAGTAGAAACCCAGGCCATAACAGAGTTCTACGGAGAGTTTGGATCAGCTAAAACACAGCTATCCCACCAGCTATCCGTCAACGTGCAACTACCCGAAGAAGACGGAGGCCTAGGACGGCAAGCAATCTACATAGATACAGAGGACACATTCATCCCTGACAGAATAGAACAGATGGCAGAAGCCAAAGGCCTTGACGTAGACGAGACGCTGAGCAACATTCACGTTGCAAGAGCCTTCAACTCTGACCACCAAATGCTTTTAGCAGATCAAGCACAGGAAATATGCCAGCAAAACGACATAGGCCTGATTATCGTGGACTCTTTGACAGCGCAGTTCCGGTCCGATTACGTTGGAAGAGGAGAACTGGCGCCAAGACAGCAGAAGCTGAACAAGCACATGAACACTTTACTGAGACTGGCAAACTCTCACAACCTTGCAGTAATAGTTACGAACCAGGTTATGAGCAACCCGGACCAGATGTTTGGCGATCCTACAAAGGCCATCGGAGGTCATATCGTGGCCCACAACTCAGCTGTAAGACTTTACTTAAGAAAGTCGAAGAAGGATACACGTATCGCAAGACTGGTAGACAGTCCTTACATGCCTGAAGGAGAAGCAGTCTTCAAAGTCAAAGACGAGGGAATTATCGACGGTTAGAACCGTTGGGCCTGGTTAACTTCCAGGTCCCCCACACCATATCCTTTCGCTCTTTTATACGCCTGTAAAACATTCTGCTTAAAATTTCCCGCGTCAACCACGACAGGCTCCTCTATTTTCTCTCCGTAAGCCCCGGAAGGAAAAGTCGCTGAAACATAAACACCTATCGAGGCCTTTTCCCGTCTTTCAGAACCGGCCAATAAAGACCTGTTAATCCTGTCAAAACTCCAAGTAGCCACAGCTAAATCATCTCTAACAGTACAAAAATAATCTAGGCCTTCTTCGTCAAGTACTTCGGCCATTTCTCTGCTTAGTTTTTCAGGCCTGATACATTATCACAGGATGTCGTCTTCTGAAACTATTACGAAGTCTCCTATGCTTTTTACAGCTGAGAACGGGATTATGTTACGTCCTTTTTTATCTTCCTGTAGTTGTGTGTCTTCTAAATGCTTAGTAGTATCTGTTACCAGTAAGTTCATTAGTTCTCCTGAAGTTGCGACAAAAGAGATGTCCTGTACAGTTCCGAATTTTTTACCGTGTTCTTCAGATACAACTGTTCTACCAGTGATTTCCTGTGCGCGCGGATTAGCCATATTTTATTACCTCACAGAATTAATATTAGACCGGAGCATTAAAAGAGTATAGCCAATGGTAAGAGCCTTCACCGCAGTCCCCATACCAGAACAGATATCGCAGAAACTCAGCCAGACCGCGAAACAGATAAACGCTGGAAGGCCTGTAAAACCCGAGAAAATGCATATCACCCTAGAATTTTTCGACCACTTAAACCCAGAAGAGCGCGAAAAAGTGGAGGAAGCACTGAACCAAATCAATTTAGAACCTTTTGAAATCGAAGTCAAAGGCCTAGGCGTCTTTCCATCAAAGAACTACATCCGCGTAATGTGGGCAGACGTCAAATCCGAAAAAATATTTGAACTCAACAGACATGCCTCGCAACACAGCGTCAAATCCGACAACGACCACGAGTTCCGTCCTCACATAACACTTCTGAGAGTTGACAACGTAAGAAAAGGAGACAAGAAACGGCTCCACCAGGCCTTAGAAGACTACCATGATACAAGCTTTGGAACATTTAACGCCGAGGAAGTGAATCTATATAGATCGGATCTAAAACCATCGGGCTCCAAGTACTCAGTACTGGAGAGCAGAAAACTATGATAACTGAGTCGGACGTCTACAGAGCATGCATAGTGTTGTCCATCGCAGGCCTGTCCCTGATCTATGTCTCTCACAGCTATCTGGAACCGCAGACCGTCGTTCTGGATGACGTTGATGAGACGATGATGGGCGACAATGTCAAGACCGTGGCAGAAATCACAAGAATTGAGGAAACAGAGAACGCGGCTTTCCTAGACATAAGAGATGATTCAGGAGAAATCGACGCCGTAGACTTTGAAAGCCATACAGAAAACCTAGAAGAAGGCCAAAAAGTAGAGATAGAGGGTTACATCGATGTCTACCAAGGCAGGTTACAGATAATAGTAGAAGAAATCAGAAAAGAAGAATGACTCCCCCAAAAAAAAAAGGTATGAAGAAGGCCTAGAAGTAGTCTTCTAGGGTTGTGAAAGCATCTTCCAAGAACTTTATCCCGTCTTCGATGTCAGACAGGTTTACAATCTCTACCGGCGAGTGTATGTGTCGAGTCGGTATGCTTAAAGATCCTGTAGGGATTCCTTCGCGCGCCAAGTATATGCCGGCCGCATCCGTTGCACCGCCGTCATACAGCGATCTGTAGTAGTTGTGGTTTCCTTCTTTCCCAGTGGTTATGAGCCAGTCCTTGATTTTTTCAGACGCTATTAGGCCTCTGCCTCCTGCCTGAACCATGTCGATTCCGACTCCGTTACCTGTCTCATCATCTGATTCGTCTGGATCGATTCCCGGAACATCTCCCGCCATGCCCGTGTCTACAGCTATAGCTACGTCTGGATCGATTTTGAATGCTGCTGTCCTTGCTCCTTTTGTCCCTACTTCTTCCTGGGTTGTGAAGACGACAACAAGTTCATAGTCTTCGCTGAACTTTTCTAAGGCCTTTATCCCGATCACACAGCCTACTCTGTTGTCTAGGCATGGTGAGCTGACGTAGCCGTTTCTCAGCTCTGTGAACCCTCTGTCGTATGATATATAGTCTCCGATCCTAACGCCTCTTTCCTCTAGGTCTTCCTCGTCTTCTGCTCCTGTGTCAACGAAAAGCTTCTTCATGTCCGGCAGGCCTTTGTTCTTTTCCTCTTTCTTTTTGAGGTGTGGAGGCTTCATACCAAGTATTCCTTTTACTGGCTCTCCTTCTGAGGCGTGGACGATAACTCTTTGATTAATTATTCCTTCTGGAAAAATACCGCCGATCTTTGATACCTTGATAAAACCGTTTTCATCGATTCTTCTGACAGTGAGGCCTATCTGGTCCATGTGGGCTGCGATCATCAACGTCTTATCGCCTGAACCTTTTCTGGCGATTAAGTTGCCCATATTATCTGTTTCAACAGAGTCAGCGTGATCCTCAATTTTCTCCTTTATTTTCTCCCTGATCTGGGATTCTGAACCCGAGACACCCGGAGTCTCAACAAGTTCGCGTAAGATGTTCTTTGTATCCATGCACAAAGCTTTGACTTCATGTTTTAAACCTGTAACCGAGCCAAACAAAACTATGCTAAGATACCTGATAGTGTTTTTACTCGTGCTCCCGTTCATCGACATGTACGTCTTGCTACAGGCCTCAACAGCCTTCGGCTTCTGGCAAGTCATCGCGTTAGTATTACTGACAGGAGTGATCGGGGCCGAGCTTATAAGGCGAGAAGGAACCCACGTCTTAAGAAAACTCCAGATCTCAGTCACAGGAGGAGAAGTAAGCCGAAACATCGCGGAAGGCCTGATAATAGTCGTATGCGGAATACTTCTGCTGACACCAGGATTCATAACAGACGTAATAGGATTCATGCTCGTCTTCAGGCCTTTAAGAGAAAGAATAGTGGCCAAAATGATGAACGGAATGGATACATCGATGAGAATGGAAGTCAGAACTTTCTAAAAAAAACTGGGTTTATTCCAGCTTCTGGTGAAGATGCTTCACGAACTCTGAAAGCTCTCTCACATCCTTTACCAAGTCCTCAAAGTCTTCGCCAGACACAGTCTCCGAATCCATGCCCTCTACTATGACTTCAAGGTCTTCAACCCTGCCCTTGAGCTGTTCAAACGTGTTAACAGCGTCCTGGAACTCTTCAAGATCGTTGACCTTGTATTCAAGGTATTTGAGCGTGTCTTTCAACCTGTTAAGCTCTTCAACATCTAGGTCCTCGACTTTTTCCACAGCGTCTTTCATTTCGTTTTGCTTGTCTTCTAAGGCCTCAAGCGATGACCACATTCCTGAAACCTCGTTGCTTGTGGCGTAATGCGAAGATATTTTGTCCGCGAGGTCTGCAACCTCTTCATTGACCTCTCTTCTGAAGTCTTCGATACCTGAGTTGAACTCTCCTTCCTCAACAAACTCTTTGCTTTGCAGGCCTTTGACTGACTGCTGGAGGGCCGTAATCTCGTTTGTAAGAGATTTCGCAGTCGATTTAACGTTCTCTATTCCTTCTTCGAACTCTTCGTTGTCAGGCTTGTTCGAATCAATGTTATCAATCTTGTCCTCAAGCATCTCAAGCGATGCCCATAGGCTTCCGATCTCTGACTTTTTAGGCGTCTTCTCTTCAATATCTGTTTTAGCCTCTGCAAGACGCTGCTCAAGACGGTTCTCAATGTTCTCTACCTCTTCTTCAAGCTGAGACTTATCCACCTTCTCTTCAATCCTCAAGTTGTTTATCTGTTTCTCAAGCTCAGGGTATCCTTCGCCCAGCTGTTCAGCTATCTCGTCAAGCTCGTTTTCAAACCTGGTCTTATCCACTTTCTCTTCAACAGCTATAGCGGACGCCATCTCCCTGACATCTTGAATATCTTCCTCAAGACTGTTAATCGTTTCAAGATCCTCTGCACGATCATCTCTCAAGTCATCGATATCTGCTCTAATAGCCGGATGCTCCTCATTCATCTTCTCATGAAGCTCTTGGAACTTCTTCTCAAGCTCCCTCTTATCATCCTTCTCCTCGCTCCACAGGTTCTGGATCTTGTCATCCAAGGCCTCTCTCATCTCTTCAGTCTGCTCCTGAAGCGCATCCAGCTCATCCTCAAGCTTTGCTCTGTCAGCTTTCTCTTCTTTCTTCGCAGAATCAAGCTCCTCCTTCAACTTAGGCAGCTCGTTATCGATTAAATCCTGCAAACTGTTAATTTCTTGTTTCAAGGCCTTGTAATCCTGTTTCTCCTCTTCACGGAAGTCATGGATCCTATTCTTCATCAGTTCTAGGTCGCTGTGCTCCTTTCTCTTCAAATTATCTAGAGCAGTTCTAAGCTCTTCAACGTCTTCGTGTTCAGTTTCTATAACCGATTTAATATCTTGTTTTAGCTCAGGATATTTCTCACCTATTTCTTTTTGCAGGCCTTCAAGCTCTGACGATATTTCCTCGACGTCCCGGTCTTCCTCAGCCCTCAACGATTCTATCCTGCTTTTTACTCTCTCAATATCTGTTTTTTCTCCTTTCCTCAGGCTTTTAAGCTCGGCAGCAAGTCTTTCGACATCTCCTTTCTCACGTTGAACTATTTGATCTACTTGCTCGCTCAAAACCGCTATCTCCTGTTTAACTTCTTCAATATCTGAGGACTCTTGTTTTCTCAACGATTTCAATTTCTCTCTGAACTGGTTGAAGTACGATCTCTCTTCTTCTCTCAACTCTTGAATCTCTGACTCTATCTCAGGATACTTCTCCTTGACTTTTTGAGTCAGTTCCTCCACCTTCTCACTGAGCTCGTTAACATCCTCTATCTCTTCCTCCCTCAACTCTTCTATCTCCTGCATGATCTCAGGATGCTCATCGTCAATCCTCTGCTCAATAGCATCCAACTGGCTGTGAAGCGCTTTCCTATCCGCCTCCGAAGATAACTCTCCAATCAAGTCATCCTTCAGCTCTTCGAGCCTTCTATCCATCTCGACTTTACCAACTTTCTCATCAATACGTGGAGAAGCACCGTAAACCTCTAAATCAGGGTAATCATTCCGAGCCTTTTGCTCGAAGGCCTCTAACTCTTCTCTTAACTCTCTTACATCCTCAAACTCTTCTTCCCTGAGCTGTGCGATCTCGTCAACGAGTTCAGGATCTTTATCTTCAAGCTGCTGCTCCAGCCGCTCAATTCGGGAAACAAGTTCAGGCCTTGAAGCAGTCGAGTTTATGAACTCTTCTCTAACCTCTTCTAACCTGTTTTCAAGCTCCGCCTTATCCACTTTTTGCTCCAAACGGTTCTGGGCCAGTTCCCTATCCAGTTCTTCAGTATCGAGGTCTTCTTCGACTGAAACATATTTTACGCCTTCGTTCAGCTCCTCAATTCTCTGCTCAAGCTCCTCTACCTGGTTCTCAAGCCTTTCCTTTTCCTCGACCTGCTCCTTGAAAACCTCCACAGATACGAAAGAATCCTCCAACTCATCTCTTAAAATATCCTTTACTTTATCCTCTAAACTTTTCCCTTCCTCTTCAACAGCCTCGATCTCCTCAGAAACCTTCTTATGCTGCTCATTCAACAAGCTGATTTGATTCCTCAACTTCTCTAACTCAGTCTTAGTGATATCGACATCTGCGTCTGCATCATCAAGTTCCGAAATGCTCTTTGAAATCGACTTCTCCAACTCAGCTGAATTAAATAAGCTCATTATTTTTAGGCCTCTCCGAAATCAAACTGTTTCCATTTTCGTATTAGTTTTACTCGTTTAAATTTCATGCCTCTTAAAGAAAAACAGGTTCTCCATTATCCAAGACTTTCTCCCCATCAAACCAAACAGTAGGCCTCTCACACACCGTATCCCAATGTATACCGCACTGATTCGCATTTGAGCCTTCGATGTAAGAGGTATTGTCTCCAAAGGCGATGTGAACCGTTCCCAAAACTTTTTCATCCTGCAAAACGTTTCCGATCAGCTCAGCCTCCGGATTAGTGCCGAAACCGAACTCTGCAACAGTCCTCGAGTTCTCAATATTTTCAAAGGCCTCAGAAAGCCTTGAAACCGATTCTTCTCTGACCGCTACCGCCTTGTTATCTTTTATCTCGATCTCTGTTCCCTGTTCCGCAAACGGAAAGTGATCAACTACTAGAAGGCCTTCAGCATCAGTTATTCCTCCATCTGCCTCGCCAGCCGGCAAGTTACCGAAATCCCCCGGTTCCTGTATAAGGCCTGAATCGACGTAGAAATAATCGATATTGATGGAAAAAGATAGATCAGTGCCTGAGGGCGTAGTAATTCTGACTTCTTCAGTATCTTCAAGCATCGAGTAAACCTTTTCAGAGATCTCCGCCACACGCACGTAATCAGCTAGAAGACTGGTAGACCATATCTCCCGGTTGATGGTCGGCATCGAAGCAACCCTTGCCCCAGCATCACAGGCCTCCCTCCTAGCATCAGTATGCGAAATAGACTTGTTAGTCGGAGCGACAACAACATCGTAACCCTTCATTTTCTCAGCAATTTCCGTAGGAGGCTCCTCACCATGATTTTCCGGCTCCTCATAACTAGCGACCTCAACGGTTTCAGCCAAACCTTCCGCAACATCCTTCAAGGCCTTCACAATACCTTCATCATTACCATCATCCAAAATAAGGACTGTTTCACCGTCTTCAACACTCATGCACTGTTTCAAAACCGTTTCAGCTCCATCAACCAAACTCATAACTAGAAGATACGGATCGCCGATAAAAAAAGGTTTTTGAAGAAAAAGAGGAAAAAGAAATTACTTCTCCCTCAACTCTTTCAAATGCTCCAAAAGCTCACGAGCCTCCTCTTCCTCATGAATAACATCCTCAAGCAACTCCTCAATCGAATCACTGTCAGAATCCTTCTCCAACGCATCACCGACAATATCAGCCGCGTGATCAAAGTCCTCAGCCACATCCTTCAACACCTCACTAGCCTCCTCAAAGGCCTCATCAACCTCCTCCTCATCAACAAACTCAACATCCTCAGACGACAACACTCCTTCAGAACCCGAAAACAGGCCTGAAAACTTATCCCTGTTCACAGCCACAAGCACAGCCAACACTGCAGCCAGAAGACCGGCAATCAAAACATAGTAGATGCTAGCCGTGTCATCTTCTTCCACTCTAATCGAAGTAGCAAAGTAGGAGAACTCAGGGACTTCCGCCTCAAACCTGTAACGGCCATCAACCTCATCCAACTCTTCAGTCTCCAAGTCTTCCCAAGTCCCCTCTTCTGGATCAAACCTTTGCCTTACAACATCCTCAGGCTCAACACCTCTCTCATCCAAACTATCAGAACTTACCGAAAAAGTAGTAGTCGAATCCTCAACATCACCATCGACCTCAATCCTTTCAATACCTAACTGGTTCTCAGAAACCTCAACACCAGCCTCCTCAGCCTCATCCTCATCAACACTGCTTACAGAAACACTGACCTCCTGATCACTTGAAGAAGTCACACTCACACTCTCAACAGAAGAATCACGGTCACCAGCACCAGGATCACTCACACTAGTCTCAACGACCTCGCCCTCACCAGCATCAGTAGAAGCAGAAGACTCACCAGTCTCCTCATCAAAAGTAGCATTCACCTGACGAACCTCATCAACCTCATCATCCTCATCATCCTCAGGCCTATCATCTTCATCATCAACATCTCCATCATCCTCATCAGGAACATCCTCCTCACCATCTTCCTCGTCTTCTTCAGGAGGCTCAGGAGCATCATCTTCTTCGTCTTCAGCCTCAACAACAGTCACAACAGCTTCCGCCTCATCAGAACCGTTCGACGAATCAACCTCAACCACGACATCGACATCAACAGTTTCATCAACACTGC
>LKMX01000024.1 GCA_001564035.1 Nanohaloarchaea archaeon PL-Br10_U2g27 | reverse complement strand
TGTTTTATGGAGTATTCTTCTTGTCCTACTGCTTGTTCTGATTGCTGTATTAATTGGATCATCTGTGATTTTTGCTCAATAGTGTTCTCCATTCTCTGTACCATGTCTTCGATCTCTCTTTCTATATCTGTTTCTTGTTTCAGTGCTTCTTCTAGTTCTCTCGGGCTTGGAGGGCCTTCAAGGTTTTGGAGCCAGTTTTCCAGCTTGTTTTCTTTTTGATCTACATCTTTCTCTTCGTCCACTACTAGTTCTACTGTTTTCCTGATTTCTGTTGCTAGGCCTCTGAGGTCGCGTATATCAACTCTTTTCGTATTGTTTTTGGTGTTAAGAATACCCATAACCGGTTTTTGGTGTTTTCTGGGTTTAAATTTTTCTAATGCAGAACTAAAGTTCCATTGGTATGGAAAATATGGTGATAGCGCCGGGGCCGGGATTCGAACCCGGGCGGGCTTTAGAAGCCCAATGGCTTAGCAAGCCATCGCGTTAAGCCACTCTGCCACCCCGACTTTGGTTATAGAAATTAGGTTGTGGGTTAACTGTTTAAAACTGGAGGGGCTTGTTTTGTTGGCGAGAATTTTTTGTGGTTGGAGGCGTTTGTTGAGCGGATAAGGTATTTAAGTTTCTGAGGGCCTTGTTGTTGTATAAGTGGTTTAATAATGGCGCAAAATATCCTTGATTTCTCCGATGTAACGGGGAAGACGGTATATACGAACAAGGGTTCGTACTGTGGAAAAGTAAAAGATATTGAGATTGACTTGGGAAAGTTCGCTGTCAGAGCGGTTGTAGTCGGAGCTGACAAAGATTCTTATCTGGCCCAGAAGGTTGGGGGCAGCAAGAATGTTGTTATTCCGTACAGGATGGTTCAGGCAGTTGATGATGTCATCATCATTAAGGACTTCCAGACCAGTCAGGTCGATGACGAAAAGGATTAAAGTTCTTTAGAGGCCTGGCTTAACTGGTCTGCGCCTTTACTTGTCACGTGGACCGTGTCTTCTATCCTTACTCCTCCCAGTTTTTCTACGTGGAGGCCTGGTTCAACGGTTATTACCATTCCTTCCTTGAATTTTTCTTCGCATGTGTGTGTTAGTGTCGGGGGTTCGTGTGTTTCCAGTCCGATCCCGTGACTAAAGTAGAGTACATGTTTTTCAGGGTCGAATCCTTTTTGTTCAACTAGTTTGTATTCTTGTTTTTTCCATTCGGATATTTTGAGGCCTGGCTCTATCATATCTATCAGTTCTTGCTGTATCTCTTTGACTGCGTTGAACAGTTCCAACTGTTTTTCGCTGGGGTTTTCGCAGTATGTGCGGGTTACATCGCTACAGTAACTTTCGACTCGGCAGCCTGTGTCTACGATAACTAGGTCGTTGGAGTTTATTTTTTTGTGTGTTGGAGGCCTGTGAGGTCTTAAAGCGTTTTTCTGGACTAGGCTTTCTCCTTTGTTTGTGATGAAGGATTCCGAGACTTTTTGTTCTATATAGAATTTTTTGAGTTCTCCTACTGCTTCGAACTCTGTTAGGCCTGTTAGTTTGGGTTTTATCTGTTTGAAGGCTTTGTCTGTGATTTTGCAGGCTTCTCTGATTTTTTCTACTTCTTTTTCTGTTTTGATTTTTCTAAGTTCTTTGAGTATGTTTGTTTGTTCTACTTCGAATTTTTCTGTTAGGAGGCCTTTTTTCCCGGCTACGTGTATTTTATCATGGGTTAGTTTTTCGAACTGTTCTAGGTATTCTTGGCGGGAGAATGCGTGTTTGGCGTCGACGTTTTCGTATCTGTAGAATCTGGGCAGGATCATTTGAACGTTTTCTTGGGTTATGAAGCAGTATCCTGATATCTGCAGATTGAATAAGTATTGGAAGTCGTAGGTGTCTGTGATGCAGAGGGTTTGTATTCCTTCATCGCTCATTTTCTGTCTTAACTGTTTTAGCATGGTTATTTTGTGGGTAGGCCTAACGGTTTAAACTTGGGGTTTTGAATTGTATTTTGTATGATTGAAATGTTTGTGTCTTTGGGGCATAGTTTGATTGAGGCCTCTTGGACTGCGGCCACGATCGGGGTTAAGTATTACTTGGCGTTTACAGCTGTGAGACTGGGGATGGATGAGCGCCTGAGTTTTGATGCTTTTGGCGAGAAGTTGTTGGAAGAGTCTGTTTCTGTTGTTGCCGCGTTTTTTGCGTTCGGTGCTTTGATTTTGGCAGCAGGTATGGAGTCTGAACCTTTTTTGAAGTTTTTCAGCGAGTTAACCGCTCTAGTTTACCTGGGTTTCCTGTTTTGGAAGGTTTAGCCCAGTCTTGACTGTACTTGTGAGTGCCACTGGTTTAGTGCTTCCGAGGTTATATCCATTATTTCTTCCATAGGGAGTGTTGTGTAGACGTAGTATACTGTTTTGTCCGTTTTTCCTTCTCGCATGATCAAGTCTTTTTCTAGCATTTCTTGAAGCGCTCTCTGCACTGTTGAACGGTTACGCCCTACTTTTGAGGCTATTTCTTGTACTGTTAGCTGCGAGTTGTCTAGAACTTGGAAAATATCCTTTTGGAGATCGTTTAAGCCAAAGACCTCGAACACTATTTCGTCTTCAGACTTGTCTCCTAGCTCAAGCAAATCCATTGAATAACATGTGGACCTACACAGGTTTAAAGATTCATCCTCCCGCCACCACATCAAAAACATTCAGTTCATCTCCATCCCTTACTTCATGGCTCTCAGAAATAATCTGTCCCTCTCTAGCAACCAAAACCTCCTGCTTCTCCACTCCCAACTCATCTAGCAGCTCTGATACCGTCAAACTTTTTTGGAACTCGTGCTCAGTAATCTTCTGCTCCACTAAATCATCCCTCACAACTTTTACCTTCATACCCTCAAAATCCCAGCTTACTGATTAAAAGCTTTACACTTCTATGAGGCCTTTTCTGGCCGCATGAAATAGGTATTCTTGTGCGTACCCTGAGTACGGCCCAAAGAACCCTCTCAAATTACTGGAGGCCTCGCCGTATTTTTCTGCATGCAGCTCCGGGTAATGTTTCTCAACTGCTTTCAACGCCCACGTATCCAATGGATATGCCTGGTAAAACCCTAGTGAAAACAGTAGTACGCAGTCCGCTACTTTGTCCCCAACACCGTAAAGCCGCTTCAAATCTTCTCTGGCCTCTTCATAGCCATCAGATACTGTTAATCCTTCTTCTTGAAGTATTTCAACAGTTCTTGCCACGTATTTGGCCCTGTAACCCAGGCCTAGTTCACGTAGGTCTTCTTCTGAGGCTTTTGAGAGCTCTTCTATGCCGGGAAACCTTCTCATCTCTATGCCGTTTATTTCAATTGTTTCTCCGTATTCTTCTGCCATTAAGTTATGCATCTTTTTGATTCTCGGGATTTGCATCTGCGGAGAGCATAGATATGAAATTAGGCATGGGAAGAACTCGTCTTGCACGATTCTAAGGCCTGAAAGCATTTTGAACGCCTGTATCAGCGTTTCATCTTGGGGAAAGGTTTCCTGTATTTCTTCGAGGTCGTGATGTAGGCCTAGAGCTATCTCTACTTGTTTCTTGGAGAGTTCTGCTTCTGCTATGACTGTATCGTCTTTCTGTTCGACTATCAACGGTTTTCCGTTTTGGAAAGTGTAGAATCTTGGTTCTCCTTCTTCGTAGAGCTTTCCGTTTACTCGGTTCCAGCAGAAGGTCTGTCCGCAGGTCATTGTCAGCTCCAGATCGAAGTCGGAGGCCTCTATTTTGTATTTGTTCATGCAGTAAAGTTTCTTGGCGAAAGGTTAAATCAAGGCCGATATTGGGGTGAGAGAATTATTCTTCTTTCTTGTATTTGAAGAATCCTGTGCCTTTCTCCTCATCAGGTTTTTTGGATGCCTCATACTTGGCTCTTTTCCTGTAACTTCTGCCGCATCTGTGGCATTTGATCCTTTTCTTGGCTTTGCTGCGTTGTTTGAATCCGCAGCTTGGGCACTGGAAGTATGTCACATATAAAAAGAGTCCTGAAGTTTTTTGGATTTTACCTATTTTTATACCGATGAAAGGTAAGGCAGGTAATTGAATGCCATGAGAGTGAGGGACGCCCACAAAACCATTCCCGCAGCCATTACTCTTGTTATTTGTTTTTCTGTCAGGCCTTTCCTCATTAATGGATGTGTCAAGGAATAGTTTTTGCCGTATAACGGTTTGAGGGTTCCGTCAGCCTGTATTTCGCCCCATGAGTGTGCGTTGAACCGACTTCTTGCTTTCATGAAGAACTCGACGATCCACGGCGTGAAAAGTATTACTCCGAACTTTTCCATGTCTCCTATCACCATTGCAGAGAACATTACCGCTCCGCATAGATATGTAAGCGAGTCTCCTGGAAGGACTGTTGCAGGATACTTGTTGTAAAAGTAAAATGCTAGGAGCGTTCCTGAAAGCACGAAGCTCAATGCATAGGCCTCTGTCATCCCGTTCTGATATGCGTGTATTCCTAGAGCCGTTGACGCAATAAATGCTAGTGCTGTTTCGAGGCCGTTAACTCCTGCGAGCATGTTGACCACGTTTGAGACAAATAATAGGCCTATAGGCAGTAATACTAGTGGATAGATTAACCCCCATTCGATAACTCCTATTACGGGGAATGTCATTGACCATGATCCTGCTCCTGCGGCTATTAATGGGAACGCGGCCGGTAGAACCATGAGCATTTTGACGGCCTGGTTTAGGCCTGTTCTTTCTACTTCTGCGTCTGTTGATCCGAAAACTATGTCTACTTGTCTGTGGAATACTGTTTTGCCTGTTTGGAGATCTATTTCGATGTCTTCTCCGACTCTTTCTTCGACTAGGCGCGTGAAGTCTACGTGAACGTCGTCTATCAGGCCTATTAATGCTATTAGTGATGCTGATGATAGTGCTGCGAATATTAGGAGTCTGTCAATTACTGTGTCAGTGAATAGTGCTGTGGCTCCTGCATAAAATGATATGGCGAACATGAATCCTAGGAGAACTATTACTCCTCCTGACGTGGGTACTCTGGGTTTTCCCTGTTTTTGCTGGTCTTTACCGTAGATTCCTGACGCAAAAAGATATTTTTCTGCTAAAGGCGTTCCTAAAAGGACTGTGAGGAATCCTAGAAAAATTGAGAGCAGTAGTATCTCCATATTAACTTTCTTCCCCAGGTTTTGTTTTTTTACTCCTCTACTCTCCAAGTCTTGATGAAGTCGTTCGATCCCTCATCAACCTTTTCGAGATAATCTATACCGTGGCCGTCCATCAGGTACATTCTCGCGATGTTCGTCTCTTTGATGTCTCTAGGCACAACCACTATTCTTGCTTGCTGTCCGAATAACTGGCTGCGGTCCATGTTGAAGTATGGGTCTTCAGCGATACAGTATTCCGAGTCCTCATCTCCATACTCTTGGACGCCTTCATCAGTGATTATACAGCTGGCGGACATTCTTTCCCCTTCCATAGTCTGGATAGTTGCCGACCCACTCAGCTCTACTGAGGCCTCTGTCCGGTTAACTGGCGCGTAGATCTCCGCAGGCATTCCTTCAATGCTGCCAACGAACGGCACTACTTCAGACTCTCCGTCAGATGTTATGACGTCTTCAAGGCCTCCCATTGTTTCGGCTTGTGACCAGGAATCAAAGTTTTCGTTGTCTTCACTAGCGATCTGGCTTACTGCGCCGTATTTACCGATCATAGTATTATCCAGTACTACGTAGTCAACAGAGTGTTTTTCAAGCAAGTCTTGGTCGTCTTCAGGATCGTCGGAAGTGAAGTAACGAGCTATTGGGAAGTTGACTCTTTCATCACTTGTGTAATATCTGTAGTTGCCTCCATCAGCTACGCTTGCCGATCTACCAAGAGTTTGGAAGTGGTAACCATAATCCCACCATGATAGAACGACTGATCCTTCATCTGCCTCTTCTCTCAAGTAATCAAGATTCTCCATCCAAGCTTCGTTAGGCTCTCCGCCTATTCCCTGGACAGATGTCCAGCCTGCGAACACGTTTACAGATAGCAGTGCTGCAACCCCGAAAACAAGGATCAAAGGCTTGATTTTATTGCCATTGACTCCAAGCTCAGTAAAGTCGAGGGACTGAATTCTTCGGTAAACTATTGAAAGAGTGTATCCAGCTCCTAATGCTACAGGGAACGCAGCCAAGAATATTAAACGGTTTCTAGCTGTTGCTCCAAGCAAGCTAGTGATAATCCAGAAGAATCCTAGGAACTGGTACCACTCAATACTGATTTCTCGCGATTTAAAGTCTTCCAAAAAGTATACAACACCCAGACCAAACGTTGCGATCCATAACGGGTATGCTGCGCCTCTCAGTACTGAGGCCTGGTCTTGCTGGCCGAAAGAGAATAGAGTAGCTATTATTGCCGTAAAGAGCAGCGACATCGTGGTTATTGAAAGCACTGATTCCCCATCAAGGTAGAACACTAGCACACTAACTATTAGAAGCATTACAAGGCCTAAAGCTATGCCTGCGGTTGTGTAGCCTCCGAAGAACCCTAGGAACGCAATCCCCCATGCTGAGACTACTCCTGCTATCAGAGCGTAGTATTTTTGGCCTTCTAAAACATCTTCTGCTACCTCGTAGGTTTTTGCAAGCATCAGTATTGCGGAAACCAGCATTAATGGGATTGCAAGGAATACCATGGTCCATGGTCCGACAAGCGCAGAGAGTATCTCTGCCCCCGGAAACATTTGATCTATTATTCCTGTTCCTAGCTGGGTCGTTAATTCTCCGAGGCCTGGTGCTGCGTCTTCTGCCACCGTTCCCGAAATTGTGCCGCCGTCTGTCTGTGTGGCTCTGCGATAAATTCTGAATGTTATGTCTGCTAACGTGCTTGAGTAAAGCGGGGAGAGCGCTAGAGCGAGGGCTCCTGTAATGTACATTGTTGGTGAAAAGTATGGAAGATATTCGTCTTTCAGAAGTTTTAGTTCTCCAACTAGGAAGCGGGCCCATAACAGGCCTAGGATTCCTGCGTTCAGGTATACATACATGTGATCAAACCAGAACCTGCCCGGGTTGAAGATTGATGCAAAGAATACTGCCATTAAAACTGTTGGAGTGAATGCTGCAACAAGTTTCTCAACGTCTTTATCGATTAAAAGCATGAAACCTACTGTCATAGGATATAGTAGCCACAGCATGCCGCTGCCGCCCCATGTGGTTGTGAATACTCCTAGCGCAAGGCCTGAAAGTATTCCATATAGCCAGTCTTGTTTTTTCCATGCTAGCGTGAAGAATAGGAGGGATAGAAGCATGAAGAACGTTCCAATGGCTTCTTTCTCGAAGAATCCTGCCGAGCTTCTAAACATTGCTCCAGGCAGCACTGCGATGAAGAATGCTGCGCCGAGGCCTGTGTATTTGTCGAACATTTCTCTTCCTAGGTAGTACATTGTGATTGCGCCGAGGCCTGAGAATAGTGGTTGGATCCAGTAGCTGAACTCTAAAAATGAGTCGAAAAGCAGGAATCCTCCCGCCCAGTAAAGCATTGCTGGGATTACAAGGTTGCCCATATGGTCGAGGTATAGTGGGTATGCGTATGGGAAGTATCTCATGAAGTCAAGTTCTGGGAGGCCTCCAGTGTATGCTATCTGTTGTGAGCTTCGGAAGAGGTTGTATGGGTCCATTGCGGAAAGGTATTCTATGGTCCTTGCAGGGTAGTATCGGAACCCTACTGCTATACAGAAAATTGCTAGTAATATTGGTGCGACCCAGTATTTTTCGGCCAGTTTTTTCGCGTTTATGTCTGAAATGTTCATTGGCTGTATTTTTGGTTTGTGTATAAAGCTTTTTTATGAGCTTCTAGACTTGGGACGATTTTAAAAGCATTTCAAATGTAAGTGTTGATTACCGTGGAGCGGATTGACGAGTTTGAGAGAAATTTGAGCAAGAGGTATACCAAGTTCTACGAGAACCATGAACGTTACTTCGTCATACCCCTAGTTTTAATTTTGCTTGCGGCTTCAGTTCTGCTCTACAATTTTGCTACAACCGGCGAATTTTTGGAGAAAGGCACAGATTTTGCAGGAGGAACCGAAATAACTTTTGAAGTCGAAGGAGATTTCAGCTCCAGCGAAATAGAGCAAATATTTGCTGACGCCGATAGAGCAGGCACCACAGCATTAACACAGGACACCGGAGAACGAGAACTCTTACTATTACAAGTACCGCCTCCAGACATGACACAGGACGAGGCAGTTGAAATAATGGAGGACGCAGGCTATGAGGTAGAAGTAGAGGGCTTTAACTCAATATCGGCAGCCGTTTCAGGCCAGTTCTTCCAGCAAGCGCAGTTCGCATTCGTACTTGCGTTCACAATTATGAGCATCGTGATTTTCTACGCATTCAAAAACTTTACCCCTGCCGCAGCAGTAGTTTTCGCAGCAGGAGGAGACATAATGATAGCTGCAGCCGGCATGTCGCTGTTGGGAATCCCTCTAACGCTTGGATCTCTAGCAGCTCTCTTAATGCTTATAGGTTACTCCGTAGACACAGATATTGTGCTCTCAACGAGAGTGCTTAAGATGAATAGAGGCTCGAACAGGTCGAGAATGTGGAGCTCTATTAAAACAGGCCTAACAATGAGCTCAGGCGGAATAGCAGGATTCGCATTACTATATTTGGTATCTTATTCGATTGTAGGGCCTTCAGAGCTTTCGATAATTGCATCAGTCATGGTTATAGGCCTGTTAGCAGATATTCCGTTGACTTGGCTGGGCAACACAGTTATTTTGAAGAAGTATGTTGAAGGAGATTTTGAAAATCTTGATAACTTTAGAGAGTGGTCGTTATGGAGATCTTAAGAGAGCTTGCTAAGGAGTGGCGTATCTGGCTTTTGATTGTTTCTCTGGTTGGAGCTACAATAATGCTTGGTTTCAGTTATGAGGAAGATGATGACGGCGATGTCGTCTTAACTACGAATCTTGAGGATCGTATGGGTATTGATTTCACAGGAGGTACGCGTTTGCTGTTGGCGATGGATACTGATGCCGAAGGCGATGAGCAGCTAGAGCTTGCGGACCAAGTTAGAGATGTTTTAGAGGTTCGAGTTCAGCAGTTTGGTTTACCTGACCCTAATATTAGAACGGTCGATATCGGAGGAGGCAACCACAGGATACAGGTGGAAGTAGGTGCTACAAACCAGACCCAGATCCAAGAACTGATCGAGCAGGAAGGAACCTTTGAGGCAAGAATGCCTATATGGGTTGAGGACAGCAGAGAGTTCACGCTGGACCAGACACACACATTTACCCGAAGCAACGGCGAAATAGAAGTGGAGGAATCAGGAGAAACCTATTCAGAAGGCGAACGATTTGAGCTTGAAGGCCGAGACTTCAAATACGTAAATAATACTGAAGACCGCGCAGAACTAGAAGCCCTAACCTATGACGGGAGCGATGTACAAGACGTTCTCACAGGTGACGCCTCTTTATCGGAAACTGCGCCTTACGAGTTCCAGTTCCCTATAGTAATCTCCAACGATGCCGCACAGCACAAGACAGCCGTTGCACAGAACTATGACGTCAGCATCGGGGACGGAGGCTGGCTACAACATCCTGATACCAACGAATACGCACGGATGAACCTATACGTGGACGATGTAAAGGAAAGCGATCTACGTATGAGCGGAGTATTCCAAGAACAAGTACTCACGCAGTCAAGCATTAGCGGAGGAGGAGAGACAAGGGAAGACGCACGGCAGCAGATGGAGAACCT
>LKMX01000023.1 GCA_001564035.1 Nanohaloarchaea archaeon PL-Br10_U2g27 | reverse complement strand
CCAGCCTTCGTAACGCTCTTCCTTGCTCAGAGCCACTCCTACTGTTGAAAAATCATATACGTATTTTAACAAGTTCCACGACATTCTCTTACGAATTCTCCCGTTAAATAGGTCTGCTAAAGATAGCCAGTAATAGGCCTCGGCCACGTCTTCAGGCTTTTTGTATTCTCGTGGAATGTTTTCTCTTATCCATTGGACCAGGGTGTCTGCGTCTTCATCGAGATTATTTGAGGCCTGTCGTGCGTTGTCAGCGCTTGAAGTCTTGAACACTACTTTTAATGTGTCGAAAATCTCTTGTTCTGAGTCTCTTTGACCTAGGCCTTCAACATCTTCTTTAACAAGATTAGACTTGCCCAATGCCACGGATTCAAGATCGTTGATTGCTGATCTCATTTGGCCTCCTGAACGGCGTGCAATCCTTTTCACAGCTCCTTTATCGTACTCTATTCCTTCCTGCTCAAGTATCCATTTAAGATGTGCGTTTATCGAGTTTGTGTGTACGGAATCAAGCTTAACTTCCTCAGCCATACTCCTTAGAGGCCTTATTTTTTTATTGTAGGCGTCGTTCGCTGTCATTATTACAGGGAAGCGACTGCCTTGAATTATTGATTTAAGCTCTTTGATTCCTCCCCGGTCTCTGCCTGAGAGACCGTCTACTTCGTCTATCAGAATCATTTTTTGGCCTCCAAAGAATGAGGCCTGTCGGGTTGCTTCGCGTAGCTCTTCCTTCAGCTGAGACTTGGTCCTGACATCGGATGCATTTGTCTCTACCAATTCAAAATCTAGGTCGTTTGCCAGTGCTTCAACTAGAGACGTTTTACCTGTTCCTGCTTGGCCATGGAGCAATACTGGTTTACCATTCCAGTCTTTCGCCCATTTTTTCAGCTTCTTTTTCTGTTTATTGGCGCCTCTGTACTCTTCAAGAGTGTCGGGCCTGTATTTTTCTACCCACATACTTACTCCTCTAAAGCAGACATTTTAGCTATTAGGGCCTCAATTTGTATGTCTGGACTGGCTCCTTCTGTTATGCGGAAGTCGAAGTCTCCTAGGGCCTCTACTATTTTGAGCTTGGATTTGTCGTCGATGTCTAGGTTGTATATTTCTCTGTGGATTGATTTGAGTATGTCTTGGCCGTCTAGGCCTCTTTCAACCATTAAGTCCATTAGGTCGTCGCGAGCGTCCATGAATTTTCCGTTCATGGATTTGTCCAAGATTTCTTTTATTTCTTCAGGCCTTAGTGATGCTGCCACGCTGTAGACATCTTCTTCCTCTATTTCGTTTGTTGAAATTGCAGCGGTCTGTAAGATGTTTGTTACTCGTCTAAGATCGCCGTTTGCTACCCTCATTACTGCGTTCACTGCATTTTCTGATATTTTGAAATCTTCTGCTTCTCCGAGTCTTGTGATGTAGGCCTTTACGTCTTCTTGGTCTAGGTTGTTGAATCTGAATACTGCGCATCGCGACTGGATCGGATCTATTATTTTGGATGAGTAGTTGCAGCTCATTATAAATCTGCAGTTTTCCGAGAACTGTTCCATCGTTCTTCTCAAGGCCTGCTGCGCATCGCTTGTCAGGGAGTCTGCTTCGTCCAAAAATATTATTTTGTAGTCTGCTTCGATTGGCTTGGTTCTTGCAAAGTCCTTTATTTTTTCCCTTACTACGTTAATTCCTCTCTCATCAGAGGCGTTAGTCTCCATAAAGTTTTGCTTCCAGCTGTCGCCGTACAAATCTTTGGCTAATGCGATCGCTGAAGTTGTTTTACCTGTTCCTGGAGGCCCAGCAAAAAGCATGTGGGGAATAGACTCGTTTTCCACAAATGCCTTGAGTCTTCCAGTTATTGCTTCTTGACCCACTACTTCTTCAAGTGTCGAAGGCCTGTGTTTTTCGGTCCAGACATCTATCACGGGCGATCTACCTCGGATTTTGTTTTTTGAAGCAAAAGTGTTTCAGCCTCCTGAATCTGAACAGTTGTCATAAAATAATCTGGGTAGATGAAGCTTTTATTCCTTTCAAACACACTTGAAGTATGAAGGTTGGTATAACAGGCACACCTGGAACCGGTAAAACATCGGTATCTAAAGAGCTTGATAGAGATGTAATAGATTTAAAGCGGTTTGCAGAAAGAGAGAGCCTCGGGGTGCAGAGAACCGAGTTTGAAGTTGATTTACACGCCTTGAAAAACGCTCTGCCAGAAGAATACTGGATTGAAGGCCACCTATCTCATGAACTGCCTTTAGATTACTGTATTGTATTGCGGACTAGGCCTGACGTGCTTAGAGAACGGCTGAAGCGCCGAGAATATGGTCGGCGGAAGATTGACGAAAATGTAGAGGCAGAATCAATGGACTTGATACTGAGTGAGGCCTCCCATCTGAAGGTTTTTGAAATAGATACAACGGGTAAGGAACCGGTTGAGGTGGCTGAGAGAGTTGAAGAGGCCTTTAGAAATAGAGAGGAAAGGATGGGTGTAGTTGACTGGAGTAACTACCTTTAATGGTTATGCTTTTTCTTCCACCCATTTTTTTAGTTGCGGCTCTGTCATTGCTCCTGTTTGACGGGCTACTTCTTGCCCATTTTTGATTACTAGGAGTGTTGGTAGTGCCCTGACGCCCATTTTGCCTCCGAGCTCTTGGTGTTCTTCCATGTTTACTTTTCCAAAGTTTACATCGCTAACCTCTTTGCTTACTTTTTCGTAGACGGGCGCAAGCTTTTTGCAAGGCCCACACCATGAGGCCCAGAAGTCAAGAACCCATGTGTCCTCAGAGTCCATTATTTCGCCTAATTTTTCCTCGTTCACGTCTTCCATTATTTCTCCTCCTCCATGAATACAGTTCTGATTGGATAAGGTATATCAATTCCTTCTTCGTCGTAGTACTCCTTCACTTTTTGAGTTACCTCAGAAGTTGCGCCCAGCAAATTAGCGCGTGAAGGCCTTGTCCAGCCTCTAAGAGTTAAGTCAACGGATGAATCATTCAGGTCGGATACCAGAACTACTGTATCGTGTTCGTCTGAAACTTTCTCAGAGTCTGCTAAAGCCTTCAATGCAAGTTCTTTGGCCTTTTCAATATCTTCCTCGTAGCCTATACCGACTAATACGTCGAAGCGCCTCTCATCGTAGGCCGTGTTGTTTATTACAGTGTCATTATACAGTTTTGAGTTAGGTACTATCACTTTTCGACCGTCATAAGTTTTGACGTCTGTGGCCATAATGTTAATATCTCTGACAGTCCCTGAAAGGCCTTCGAACTCGATCTGGTCATTGATTTTGAAAGGCTTGTTAATCATAATCAGTATGCCTGAAAAGAAGTTTGCGATAATATCTCTCAACGCAAAAGATACTCCCAAACCAATCAAGCCTAAAGCCGTTCCTAGATGAGCCAATGGCAGCCCGAAAACGCCTAATACTAATACAAAAGTTATTGGGTAGATAATATAGGTCGTGAGTTTTTTTGCAGTCTTTGCCGCATGTGCATCGCCGTTTCTGCGTTCTACCGCTCTACTTATCATTATATTTGATGCTTTGTTAGCTAGAACTCCTGCAGTAAAAACCGCTAACGCAAAAATTACTGTTAATGTTGTTATTTCTAGGCCTAGGCTCGATACTGCTGCATCGACCTCGCCGTTCATGTTTGTCAGTGGAATAGAATAAACACCTAACTAAGTTGATGAGATCTATTTTATTAAAAGATTCGATTAGCAAAAAAGCAACATGTATTCTCGGTATAACGCCATTCCAGGCCGGAATAAGGAAGACTTGGAAGGTAAAAAAGCAGCTGTAATAGGTTTGGGGGCAACAGGATCGGTTATAGCGGAACATCTGGCTAAACACGGTGTAGAACTTTATCTAATTGATCGAGACTACTTAGAAATTAAAGACTTGTATACCTCAAATCTCTACACGCGGAAACAGTGTGAAGAGGCCTTACCGAAAGCAGTTGCTGCTCAAGAACGCCTAGAAGATTTTACGCGTGTAACTACGGAGGTCAAAAATGTTGAAAAGGCCTCAGAGATTCCTTCAGCAGATATTATTATGGACGGATCGGATAATTTACAGACAAGAAAAATTATCGAAAAAGCATCCAATAATCAGGGAGTACCGTGGATTTTCTCTTCTGCGCTGTCAGAGAGAGGTTTCTCAATGTTTTTAGATCAATCTTGTTTCAAATGCGTTTTCAAAGACCTCGAACCTAGGGAAAGCTGTGAAACTCACGGAGTCTTGAGAGAAATTTCCTCCATTGTCTCAGCTGTGTCCAGTATGAAAGCGATCAACTATCTTTCAGGCGAGAGGCCTAAAGAAAAACTGGAAATGGTTCCCTCGATGCAGTCTTTCAATTTTGGCGAGTGTGAATGTGATGGCAAAGACTCCTTTGAAACTTTGAACGTCTGCGGCGACAAAAAGTATCAAGTGTTCGGAGACGCAAGGCCTGAAAATATTAAGGGAAAGGTGATTGTGGAGAACAAGTATTTGAAGAGAGTCAGTTTCGAAGGTTCGGAAATCACTTTATTCAGGTCAGGCAGGGCAATAGTTGAGGCAGAGGATCAGGAAGCTGCTGAACGCCTCTACAGGCAGGCCTCCTCTATATAAACGATTGTAAAACAATTTTTTCTTATGTTTGAAGATTCTGAGTATGCTGATTATGGGTTGCAGTTAGCGCTCACGGTTCTTGCAATGGCAGGGACGCTTCTGATAGATTTTTCAGATCTTGGAACACTAGTCTATGCGTTAGGCATACCGCTCCTTTTAGGCCATACAGCCTACATATCCAGGAATGAGTTCTCAAAGGCCTCTTCAATGTCTCTCATTGCGCTGCTTTTCATGCCTTTAGGTCTTGTGACTGGACTGGTAGCGGTAGCCTTGATAGTTTTGAATCAGTTGGTGTCTGTTTTTGCTTCAGGCAGTTCCTTCAGGTCTTTCTATGGTGCTACGTCAATTCCTTTGATCCTGTTGGCCATTTTAATAGGTTTAATTCTTGCCGTTGCGATCTTAGCTGATTCAGGTTTTGAACAGCAGTCCGAGGAAGAGTTTGTCTCGTTTATGACTTGGAAAACAGGTGTTATGGTCGAGCAGTCAGGAGTGATGGATCAGCAAAATTTGCAGCAAGATTCTATGCAGGAGGTTCAGCAAGGCCTAATCACGTCTCTTGAAGCAGATGTTACAGCTCGTTATGTTGATAAAGGAGGAGGAGATCAGGATGTTTTACAGGAGTCTTTCGCTGAGGCAGAAGACGATCTCCAGCAAAGAGTTGAGGACGATTCAGAACCAGAGGAAGAACAGATTGATCAGGTAGAAAACCAGGTAGAATCAATGACTGAGAACATGGTGGAGGACAGAATGCTTTATTTTGCAATACCTCTTATTCTCCTAGGTCTTTACGCGTTACAACCTTTACTTGGTCTTTTAACGGCTTTATCAGCTAAATTCTTTAGCTTAATCTATGAGGCCTTGGCTTGAAACTTCTTTAAGATTAAACCACGTATTCGGTAGATTATGGGGATCGAATTTGTAGAGGGTGAGGGAAGTAAGGAACTGCCAGAAGATTTCAGGCCTTACGTTAAAGAATGGTTTAATTCAGAGTTTGAAAGTTTAAGCCCTCCTCAAAAGCATTCTTTCCAGCTTATACACAACGATGAGAACTCGTTGATTTGCGCCCCGACAGGTTCCGGTAAAACTCTTTCAGCATTTCTTTCAACTCTTAACGAGCTTTTTGAGAAAGGTGAGAAAGGTGAGTTAGAAGACAGAATATACACTGTTTACGTATCTCCGCTGAGAGCGTTGAACAATGATATAAAGAGAAACTTGGAGGCCCCGCTTCAGGGAATACTTGAGAAAGCAGAAGAAATGGGTTATGAAGTGCCAGAAGTTAGAAGCGCTGTCAGAACAGGAGACACAACAGATGCAGAAAAAGCCAAGATGAGGAAGAAGCCGCCTCACATACTGATCACAACACCGGAATCGCTTGGGATTGTGCTTAGCTCTCCAAAATTCAGGGAAAACCTGCGAAACACCGAATACATGATAGTGGACGAAATCCACAGTCTCTCAGAAAACAAGAGAGGTGTGCATCTTTCAATGTCAATGGAAAGACTACAGGAACTCTCGAACAATGATTTAACGCGTATAGGCCTCTCAGCAACACAAGCCCCTATAAAAGATATCGCAGGATACCTCACAGGGTTCGATGTAGAAGAAGAGACTTGGAGTCATGAAACCGAGTATGAGACGGTTCAAATGGCTGAAGAGGCCTCAAAATCAGAATTCAACACTCGAGGCTGTAAAATCGTGGATGTATCTGCGTCAAAAGAAATCGATATAGAAACTATCTCGCCCGTAAGAGATCTGATATACACTGAGAGCGGAGAAATCAGGGAGGCAATGTACGACAGGATTCACAACTTGATACAAGACCACGACTCTACGCTCATATTTACAAACACTCGAAGCGCAACGGAAAGAGTAGTAAACAGTTTGAAAGACCGCTTTGACGGATACGATGACAATATCGGCGCGCACCACTCATCAATGTCGAGAGAAGAAAGGCTCAGTGTAGAAGAGAAACTGAAACGCGGAGAAATGAAAGTAGGAGTAACATCAACTTCTCTAGAACTAGGCGTCGATATCGGAGCTGTCGATCTAGTGATACAGCTAGGATCACCTAAAGGCGTAGCAAGAGGCATACAACGAATAGGGCGCTCAGGCCACCAAATAGGCAAAAAAGCAAAAGGAAAAATGCTGGTATCAGACAGAGATGAGGCCTTAGAATGCTCTGTGCTGACAAAATGCGCGAGAGAAGATGATCTGGATCGTATCCAGATACCTGAAAACTGTTTAGATGTGCTAGCCCAGCAAATGGTTGGAATGGCGTGCGACCATCGCTGGAGCATAGAACACGCATTCAATGTGATAAGAAAAAGCTACTGTTACAGAAACCTGTCGCGGAAAGACTACGAATCAGTTCTTCAATACTTAGGCGGAGAGTTTGAACTCGAAGACCAAAACGTCTACAGAAAAATCTGGCTAGACAGAGAAAAAGGCCTGTTCGGGCGCTCAGGAAAGATGACTCGCGTAATCTACATGACAAACATTGGCACGATACCGGACGAAACCGGTTATGAAGTCGTAACTAGGGGTAGCAAGAACTTTGTCGGCAGTCTGGATGAAGAATTTCTTGACAGATTGACAAAAGGCGATATATTCACTTTAGGCGGTAAAACATACCAGTTCAGCTATGCTAGAGGAATGAAAGTGTATGTGGATCCGAAACCAAAAAGCAGGCCTACAGTGCCTTCATGGTATTCTGAGCGTCTTCCTCTAAGCTATGACCTCGGTATAAATATTGGAGAGTTCCGTGAAAAAGTAGCAAAGCAACTAGAAATGAACGCTTCCGCAGATGAGGTAATTCAGTGGATAATACACAACTACTATCTTGATGAGTACACTGCAGAAGCAGTATACAACTATATCAGCGAGCAACACAGATTTTTAGGAGAAGTAGCCACGCATCGAAAAATAACAGTTGAAAAATACATTGATGAAGATAACAGACAAAACTTGATATTCCATACTATCTACGGAAGAAAAGTGCATGATGCCCTGGCCAGAATAATGGCGCACATACTACAGAAAAAATACGGATCCAATATAGGAATGGTAATAGATGACAACGGATTTATCCTGAGAACACCGAAAAGGCCTGTAGACCTTGAATCGCTTTTCAAAGAACTTCAAGAATGCAACCCGCAAGAAGAGCTCAGAGAAGCAGTAGGAAAAACAGAGCTTATGAAAAGACGGTTCAGACACGTAGCAGGCCGTTCACTCATGATCCTCAGAAGCTACAAAGGCAACTCAAAGACAGTAGGCCAACAACAGATGAAAGGCCATTTCCTAATATCCACAATCAGAAACCGGTACTCCGAAGACTTCCCAATGATAAAAGAAACGTACAGAGAAATAATGGAAGACGCTATGGACCTCAAAAACGCGGAAAAAGTAATAGAAGGCCTAGAAAAAGACAGAATCACGTGGCAAAGATTTAATCCTGAAGTTCCATCTCCTTTCAGCCACAATCTTCTTCTCCAAGGGAGTACTGACGTCATAAAAATAGAAGACAGACAAGAGCGGCTGAAAAAACTGCATGAACAGGTCATGGACAGAATACAACAACAATAAATTCATGGCCTACAAAACAAATACACGAATAAGAAAATGATAGAAGCAGCAACCACACAACTATCCGGCTTTTTCCTGAATCCTTTAGGCCTGCTAGCCCTTTTAACACTCATACCGCTGGCATACTTTTATCTTACTAAACCTCAGCCAGACAGACGAGTAATGCCGTCAATAGACTTCTTCATGGAAAACGAAAAACAGGGAAGACTGGATCACGCATTCAACACTCTACGAAAAAACATTGTGCTGATTTTAAACATTCTATTCATTGTTTTAGCAGCAACGGCCGCTGCAGGCCTGTACACTAACGCTCCTGGATCAGGAGAAACGGTGATAATCTATGATCGTTCAGCATCAATGCATGACGAGCATGCAGAAGCAGTATCCACAGTTTTAGATAATGCTGGGGATGAAAACACATTGATAGACGTAGGTGAACAAATAGAGGTGGAGGAAGACTTAAACAGGCAGGAGGCCGCAGACTATGTTAGAAGCAATCCGGCCGAAAACTCGGGCTCGGATCTACGGGCGGCAATGCAGACTGCAGAGGCCTATGAAGGGGAGATACTTCTTTTATCTAATCTCGATGAGGATCGGAATACGTTAGAGGACTATGAAATCATGGCTGAGGACAGAGGCCTTAAACAGATAGACTATTCTACAGAGAATCATTGGGGTTTCGTGGATATTTCTGAGGAACACGTTGAGATCAGGAACTACCGTGATGCTGATGTCAGCATAAATTTACGTGTGAATTCGGAAGCTGAGGAGGTAGATATAGCTGCAGGAGAAACAAAGAGGGTAGATACTGAGCTCGATGAAGGAGAGAACACTCTCGAACTTCCTCAAGACGGGTTCAGTCTTGATAATACTGCCTATATCTATATCTCTGAAGACGAAACAGTCCCCGTCGAGATAAGAGGCCCTGAAAACCCTTATGTTGAGACTGCGGTAGAACTGATGGAAGACTTTGAACTCGCTGAAGATGGCGATATAGTTGTTTTGGATGAGGAGGAAGATGTTCCTGATAGGCCTTCAGTGTTGATGCAGGGAAGCAGTTCAGAGTGGGAGTCTGGAGATGCCGAAGCGGCAGAAGTAGAGATAACTGATGACTTCAACGCCATGTTCGAAACAGCAGTCTATGAGTTAAACAAAACAGGGGAGAGTTTTTCAAGCCCTGAACACGCGCTTTTCAAAAAAGAAGATAAATTCTACTACAATGTGGACGACGAAGACTTTAGACAAGAGTACATATACCCAGTATTCTGGCAAAACATGCTAGAACAACTAACGGACAGACAGTCCTTTGAACACAACAACCGGAACCTAAACGAGGTAGAAGAGACACAGCCAGGATTCCACGAAAATTATGCTGCAAACTTCCAAGACGAAGAACAAGCAGACATAGAGTTCAATAGCGTCGAAACCCAAGAAACAGAGTTTGAAACACCTCTAAACCACGGGAGCATGCTCGCGCTCCTACTTTTACTGGTTATAGGCCTTGAAACTGTACTATTACTTGATAGAGGGGTGTACAGATGATAGGTTTCGAAACACCACAACTATTACTGCTGTCAATACTCCTAGTTCCTGCAGTAATCTCAGCTATAAAGCTTAGGCCTTTACCCAGATTGGTAGCAGTACTTACAATTACAGCAGTTTTTACAACAATTTTTGCTGCGTCAGGCCCATTCATCTCTGGTGAAGAGACCGGCGATGAAATAAGAGAGCTTAATGTTATTGAGGATCAGTCAATGTCGTCACAGCTAATTGAGAAAGAAGAGCT
>LKMX01000002.1 GCA_001564035.1 Nanohaloarchaea archaeon PL-Br10_U2g27 | reverse complement strand
TGACGGCGGTAAACTCGTTAAGTCCGGCGGAACATACGCATTCGTTGTAACACACGAAAAAGACGGTACAAGAATAAGGCTTCCAAGCAAGAAGTTCAAGAAAATGAATACTCAGTGCCGGGCAACTATTGGAAAGGTAGCAGGCGGCGGAAGACTTGACAAACCGTTTGTCAAGGCAGGAAACAAGCACTTCGAGATGAAATCGAAGGGCAAGCCTTACCCAAGAACATCTGCAGTGGCAATGAACGCTGTAGACCACCCATTCGGTGGATCCGCAAAACCAGGAAAGCCAAAGACAGTTTCACGACACGCTCCACCAGGAAGAAAGGTCGGAAACATCGCCGCAAAGAGAAGCGGACAGAAAAAGAAGTGATCAATAATGACTTACAAAGGACACGAACTCGAAGAACTACAGGAAATGAGCCACGAAGAACTGGCAGAAGTAATGGATTCAAGAGCCAGAAGAAAACTCGAAAGAGGCCTGAGAAGACAAGAGAAAAAACTTTTAGAAGACCTAAAAGAAAAAGGCCGGAAAAAAACACACCTAAGAGGAATGATCGTGCTGCCGGAAATGGTTGGCGCAACAGTAGAAGTATACAATGGCCAAGGATTCACGCCTGTAGAAATAGAAGAAGAAATGATCGGACACTACCTAGGAGAGTTCACCAAAACCCGGAAAAAAGTGCAGCACAGCGCACCAGGACTTGGAGCAACCAGGTCCTCAAAGCACGTGCCGCTCAAGTAGAGGCCTGAAAAATGGAACTGGAGTCTCATCAAGCAATGGCACACGGCAAGAACATGCCGGTATCATGGAAGGACTGCACTGAAATCGGGAGATTCATTAAGAATGACTCAGTTGAAAAAGCTGAGAGAAAACTTAGAATGGTTACGGAAGAAGAACTCGCAGTACCGTTCACAAAATTTGATTCGGACGTCGGCCATAAACCAGGGCAGGGAGCAGCAAGGTACCCTGTTAAAGCAGCCGAACACGTACTGGAAGTACTGAACTCGGCGAAACACAATGCAGAACATGAAGGCCTAAATGTAGACGATCTTGAAGTACAGGGATTTGTGACAAATAAAGGCCGAGAGTTTGTGACGCCAAGCAGACATAGAGGCAGAAAAACCAAGGCAGCACACGTAAAAATAATTGTAGGAGAGAGGTAAGACATACTAATGCAAGAGAAACAGTTTATTGAAAAAGGCGCGAGAAAAGTCAAGCTGGACGAGTTCCTAGAAAAGGAGCTTGACGGCGCAGGATACTCTCGCGTAGAACTGGCAAGAACACCTACATCAACAAAACTAGTAGTATATGCACAGAGGCCTGGTCTCGTTATCGGAAGAGGCGGAAGCCGTATCCGAGAACTTACAGAAGACCTGGAAAAAGAGTTTGATTTCGAAAACCCTCAGATAGAGGTAAACGAAATCGAGAACGCTGATGCAGACGCACAAGTAGTAGCCGACAGTATTGCGTCTTGGCTTGAGAAAGGAGGCCACGTCAAACGTGTAGGATACACATATATCCGAAGAATGAAGGACGCAGGAGTAATCGGAGCAGAACTCGAGATTACAGGAAAACTTTCCGGTAACAGGGGAAGAACAGAAAAGTTCTCGTTCGGATACGTTAAGAGATGCGGCGACACATCAAAGAAAAACGTCAGAAAAGGATACAAACTTGCACGCACAAGGCCTGGCGCAATCGGAGTAAAGGTCAGGATTATGGAAGAAATGCCGGAGTTCATGCACAGAGACGTTGACGTCGACAAACAGATTCTCCACACCTCAGATGTTGGAGAGGAAGCAGGAGCGAAAGCCGATAGAATTGAACAGGTATTGGCTGAAGCAGAAAACATGACTTCTGCAGAATTAGAGCGAGCAATTGAACAGAAGGCAGAGGAAATTGAAACAGGAGACATATCCAAACAAGAGCTCAGAACTGCTTTCGATGAAATGGAAGATCTCGAAGATGAAGACGAAGAAGCAGATGCAGAAGATGCTGAAGAAGCTGTTGAAGAAGAGCAAGAGAATGAGATGGATGAAGAAGCTCCAGAACCTGATGCTGAACAGGCAGACGAATCAGAGGGAGATGAGGCAGAGTACGAAGAAATTGTCTCAGGAACTATTGGAGATGCCAAGGAGCAGATAGAAGACCTAGACAATCCTGATTTCGAAGCTATTCTGGAAGCTGAAAAATCCAATAAAAACCGTACAACTTTTGTAGACTGGCTTGAGGCCAAGCTATAAAACTGAGTAGGGAAAAGGTGTTACACAGTGGCAATATTCAGAATAGATGAGATCAGAGAAATGGATGACAAAGACATCAGACAACAGATTTCAGATCTCCAGCAAGAACTTGTACAGGAAAGAGGCCAGATAGCTGTGGGAGGATTCTCAGACAACCCTGGCAGAATCAGCGAAATGCGCAAAACCATTGCACGTATGAAAACAGTGCTCAACGAGCGTTCTAACAACTAAACTAATGGCAGAAACAACTTGTCCAAAATGCGGCATGCCAGAAGACCTCTGCGTATGCGATTCTATAACTAGGGAAGACCAGAAAATAACTGTCAAAGTCGACAGCAGAAGATACAACAAGGAAATGACGGTTATCAAAGGCCTGTCCGAAGAATCAAACATCTCCGATCTAGCATCAACTTTGAAATCCAAGCTAGCATGCGGAGGCACGTCAAAAAACGGGGAAATCCAGCTACAAGGAGATCACAGACACAGAATAGTAAATATCCTGGTGAAAGAAGGATTCGACCGCAGCAACATCGAAGTCAAATAAAAAAAACCTGTCTTGTTAACCCATTACAACTTTCAACCAAATAATTTTGAACAAGACAGTTATGCCAAGAACTCCTGAAAACATTCACAGACACGAACTGATAGGCCTAGAAGCAGAGGTAACACAACACTCTGACCCAAGTCTTGAAGGCATCAATGGAAAGGTCGTGGACGAAACACAAGGCCTTCTCGTAATACAAGACAAAAAAGTTTCTAAGAAGAACGCAGTATTCATTTTCACACTGCCCAGCCAGGAAAAAGTAAAGGTAAAGGGAGAAGTTATACTTCACAGGCCTGAAGATAGAGTCAAAAAATAATTCTTGCAGGATAGTTCAGAACTTTCTCGCATCTACCTGATCCACCCTTTTAAAGGTTACTTACCAAGTCCGTGTTACACCCTACATAATAGGGTAACCGCTGGGACTCGAGCAGTGCTCGACACTCTCAACGGCCTGAAGGTAAAAACCCGCATTATACGCGTGTTTACAGTTTTAGAGGCCGTTCTCGAGTCGCTAGTTCAGAGGTGAAAAATTGCTTTGACACAAAAAACAGACTACGAAATCGAAACAGAGTACTCATTAAGAGGAAACGAGTTCACAGGAACAGTCGAAAGTACGAAAATGCAGAAATCCGCTACAGTAAGGTGGGAGCACGCAAAAGACGTACAAAAATACGAGAGAAAAGAAAGAAGAAACACGAAAATCACCTCTCACGTACCAGAAGAACTAGACGTAAAAGAAGGCGACAAAGTAAGAGTAGTCGAAACAAGGCCTATTTCCAAAACCAAGTCCTCTGTAATTGTAGAAGTAATCGAAAGCAACGGTGAGTAAAAGTTGAAACCAGTAGGAGCAAACATTACAAGAACGCTAGACAAAGGAGCAAACCTAGTATGCGCAGACAACTCAGGTGCTAAAGAACTCGAAATAATCGGGATCAAAGCACGTAAAGGCCGCAGATCGCGGAGAGAAAGCGCAGGCATAGGAGACCAAGTCAAAGTAAAAATTCTTCGCGGAGACCAAGAAGTAAAACACCAAGTATTCGACGCAGTGATAGTAAGACAGAGAAAAGAATTTCAGAGACCGGACGGAGTAAGAGTAGCTTTCGAAGACAACGCAGCCGTACTAATCGAAGAAGAAACAGGCCTACCCAAAGGAAACCTTACAAGAGGCCCAATCGCAAAAGAAGTAGTCGAAAGATACGGCCCTATCGGAAATATCGCATCACAGGTGGTGTAAAAAATGCAGAGAACAGAAAACTGGAGCAGCGACTGGAAATCAAGCAAAAACCCGACAAAACAGAGAAAATACCGGGACAACGCACCCCTACACGTTAAAGACAAAATGATCTCAGCAAACATGAACGATATTCTAAGAGACGAACTAGGAGTAAAGACGCTCACAATCGTTGTAGGAGACCGAGTAAAAATAATGAGAGGCGACGACAAAGGAACAGAAGGAATCGTCTCAAGAGTCGACAGAAAAGAAGAAAAAATCTATATTAACAACGTCGACAGACAAAGAACAGACGGAACAGTAAGAGAAAAACCTTTCCACCCATCAAACCTACAGCTTCAGGCCTTAAACCTGTCAGACCCAGACAGAATCGACAAATACGATGTCGACGACCTAGAAGCAATCGAAGTAGAAGACGAAGAACTGGACGAACTGGAAGAGGAAGAAGAAAACGAAATGATGCAGAGAATGCAAGCCCAGTCAGAGACAGACCAGCAAGAAGATGATGAAGAGGAAGATGAGGACGAAGAGGGAACTGCAGACGAAAAAGAAACAGAACAAGAAACTGAAACGGCGGAG
Organism: Nanohaloarchaea archaeon PL-Br10_U2g27; assembly: GCA_001564035.1. GTDB lineage: Archaea > Nanohalarchaeota > Nanosalinia > Nanosalinales > Nanosalinaceae > B1-Br10-U2g21. Next base: position 21,376 of record LKMX01000002.1, on the reverse strand, counting down.
TTCGATGCAGAAGAAATCGTAGAAGGAACAGTCGACGAAGTCAAAGAAGCAGTAGAGAACGGAGCAGACCCTCAAGCAGTGCTTGAAGCAGAGGAAAACTCCAAAGACAGGAAAACCCTTAAACAATGGCTTGAAAGCCGGACAGAAGAGGAATAAAAAACAATGGTACACCAAAAAAGACTTTCAGCACCAGAACACTACCCTGTAAGCAGAAAAGGCCTAACATACACCACAACAACAAAAGGATCAAGGCCTGCAAGCGAAGGAATCCCTGCAGTAATATTCCTGAGGGAAGTAACAGGATACGCTGAAACCAAGAAAGAAGCAAAAGAAATCATTAGAAAAGGACAACTACACAGAAACGGAGACCGCATAAACGATATCAGAGACAGCATAGGTCTATTCGACACTGTAGAGCTTGAAGCAACAGAAGAGACATTCAGAGTACTGCCTCAGAAAAGAGGACTGAACTTTTTAGCAACGGAAGACGACAGGCCTGCCGCAAAAATAACAGGTAAAACCCGTCAAGCAGACAGCTTCGTATATCACCTACACAACGGTGAAAACTACAGCTCCGAGGAATCATACTCAACAGAATCAACGCTAATATTCGGAGACGAAGTTGAAGAAGCAGAAATGGAAGAAGGCGAAAAAGTAGTAGTGCTTAGCGGACAACACGCAGGTAAGACAGCCACAGTAAAAGAAATTCATGAAAGAGGGATGGCAGACGATACTGCGACGGTCGAGACAGACGAATCAGAGTTCGAAATCCAGAAAGACAAACTGTTCGCAACAGGAGGAATAGAGGTCGAATAAGATGGCGGAAATGAAACAGATCCAAGTCGGAAAAGTAGTGGTAAACGTTGGAACAGGCCAAGTAGGACAAGAAGTAGAAAAAGCAGTCCAACTAGTAGAAAAACTTACTGGAAGCAACGCAGTAAAAACAGAATCCAAAGAACAAGCAAAAACATTCGGCCTAAGATCAGGCCTCAAGATAGGAGCAGCAACAACAATCAGAGGAGAACAAGCAAGAGAATTCCTAGAAAAAGTAATGCCTGCAGTAGAAGAAATAAAGGCCTCGCAGTTCGACGGCAACGGCAACTTCTCATTCGGAATATCTGAATATATTGACGTGCCGGGAATCGACTACGATGCAGACATCGGTATGATGGGATTCGAAGTAACAGTTACGCTTGAAAGACCAGGATACAGATTAAAAAAGAGAGATTACAGGCCTTCAGAAATAGGAGAAGACCATATAATTAGTGATGACGAAGCAAAGGAATTTGTCGAAGAAAGTTTCGGCGTTGAGGTGACAGAATAAAGATGAGTTATGAAGCAGTACTTGAACAGATAAAGCACAAGGACGGTAAGAGAAGAAAGTTTGAGAAAAACAATGCGCCAAAAGAAAGAGACTTCGGAAAATCCAAAAAAGAATGCAGAAGATGCGGCAGAACAGGAAGAGGAGTTATTTCAAAATACGATTTAAACTTCTGCCGGCAATGCTTCCGTGAAATAGCAGAAGAGCTCGGTTTCGAGCAACTAAAATAACGAGGAGGAAAAAACAATGCAACAAGACACATTAAGCGACGCACTAAGCGCGATCAACAACGCTGCAAGAAACGATAAAGAACACGCAGTGATAGCGCCTACAAGCAAAGTTGTCCAGAACGTACTCATAGAGCTCCAGCAAAAAGGATACATAGGAGTATTCGAGCTTATTGAAGACGGTAAAGGAAGCAAATTCAAAGTAGAAGTGAGAAACATCAACGAATGCCAACCAGTAAAACCTAACTTCTCCGTCAAAAAAGACGAGTTCGAAGACTGGGCGCAAAGATACCTGCCAGCAAGAGGATTCGGCGACCTGCTTGTAACAACCTCCCAAGGCATAATGACCCACGAAAAAGCAAGAGAAGAACAAGTAGGAGGAAAACTCCTAGGATACGTCTACTGAGGAGAAAAAAATGACACAACAAACAGTAAAAATTCCTGAAGGCTTCGAAGCAAACTACAAAGAAGGAGCCCTCACAATCAGCGACGGATCCCAAGAACTGGAAAAGAAAATGGATCACGCACTCGTAGACATCAACATCGAACAAAACGAGATCCAGATCTCAACAGAATCCAACAAGAGAAACGTCAAAAGCGTCCTAGGAACCTACAGAAGCCACGCAAACAACATGATAAACGGTCTCAAAGAAGACTACGTCTACAAAATGAAAGGCGTATACGCACACTTCCCAATGAACATCAAGAAACAAGGAGAAGAAATCCACATCGAAAACTTCATGGGAGAAAGAAACCCAAGAAAAATAGACATAATCGAAGGCGTCAACGTCCAAGTAAACGGAGACGACCTCGAAATCACAGGCCCAGACAAAGAAAAAGTAAGCCAAACAGCAGCAAGAATCGAACAGGCCTGCAGAAAAGGAAACAGAGACCCAAGATCATTCCAAGATGGAATCTACATTACAGAAACAAAAGGAGGTGGCCAATAAAATGGCTAAGAGGCAGAACACACACAAGAACAAGAGAATAAAGAAATCATGGAGAAAACCGCGCGGCAGACACAGCAAACAAAGACTCAAGCTAAAAAGCGCGCCGCAAATGCCGGAAGCAGGCCTAAGAACTAGTAAAGACATTAGAGGAAAACATCCCTCAGGATACGAAGACGCACTAGTACACAGGCCTGAAGACCTAGAAGAACTTGATCCCGAAACGGACGCGGCAAGAATCAGCTCGAAAGTAGGAGAGAAGAAAAAAGAAATGATAGTTGAAAAAGCTGAGGAACTAGAAATCAAAGTACTGAACCCGGGTGACCAGGAATGAATCTAACAAGTCAAAGAAGAATGGCAGCAGAAGTAATGGACATAGGAGAGAACCGCGTATGGATTGATCCAGAACATACAGATAAGGTAGCCGAAGCCATCACACGTCAAGACATTAGAAACCTTATTGAAGGAGGAGCAATCAGCAAAAGAAAAGTCAAAGGCACATCAAAAGCCCGTGCCAAAAAAATAAAGAAACAGAAACAGAAAGGCCGTAGAAAAGGACAAGGCTCCCGCAAAGGAAGTAAAACCGCCCGGAAACCTTCTAAACAGGCCTGGATGGAAACAGTAAGAGCTCTAAGAAAAAGACTCAAAGAAATGAGAGATAACGAAGAAGTAACCAAAGATGAGTACAGAAAACTCTACGATATGACCAAAGGAGGGTTCTTCAGAGACGTCAACCACTTAGAAAACTACGTAGAAAACAAGATGGAGATGACCAGCTAATGGCAGAGAACTCAAACTACAAAGTACCGCACAAGAGAAGAAAGAAACAGCAAACAAACTACAAAAGAAGAAGAAACCTCTTGAAATCAGGTAAACCAAGAGCAGTAGTAAGAACAAGCAATAAACACACAAAAGCACACCTATCATACTACCAAACCGAAGGAGACGAAAACAAATACTTCGTATCCACAGAAGACCTAGAAACCTACGGATGGGACAACCACACCGGAAACCTGCCAGCAGCATACCTAGCAGGATACTTACTAGGCGCAAAAGCAGAAGACGAAGAAGCAGTACTCGACATAGGCCTAAGACAAACCAAAAAAGGAGGAAGAATCTACGCAGCAGTAAAAGGAATGAACGACGCAGGCCTAAAAGTACCGGTAGGGGAAGAAGTAGTTCCAACAGAAGAACGCATCCGCGGACAGCACATTGAAGAAATGAAAGACATCGAAGTAGTAGAAAACTTTGAAGAAGTAAAACAAAAAATCGACGAGGAGGCCTAAAAAATTATGAGCCAACAACAAGAAGAACAAGAAATCTGGAAGCCAAAGACCAAACTAGGAAAAATGGTTGCAAAAGGCGAAATAACAGACATAGTAGAAGCACTAAAACACGACAGGCCAGTAATGGAGCCTGAAATCGTTGACCAACTAGTAGACCTGACAGAAGAAGTAATCCTGATCGGAGGAACACCTGGAAAAGGAGGAGGAATCCGAAGAACAGTATCAAAAAGAACAGCAAGAATGCACAAATCAGGAGCAAGGTACTCAAGCAACGCAATGTCAGTCCTAGGAGACAAAAACCGTGTAATAGGCCTAGGAACAGGAGAATCAGAAGACACACGGGCAGCAATCGACGCAGCAAACAGAGAAGCCAAACTCAACATGATCCACGTACCAAAAGGAAACGGGTCATGGGAAGACCGTGGAGACGACAGAACATCGATCCCATTCGCAGTAACAGGAAAATCAGGCAGCGTCACAGTCGAACTCAAACCCGCTCCAAGGGGAACAGGCCTAGCATGCAGTGACGAAGTAAAGAAAGTAATGGAACTAGCAGGTATCGAAAACATCTGGGTCAAAACACGAGGACAGACACAGACACGAGAAAACCTTGTAAGAGCAACCTTCAACGCGCTCAAAAAACTCGAAGAAATGGAGAGACCGGAGGCGTAAAAAGTTATGATAGCAGCAGTAAAAATCAGGGGAAACGTAGACGTGCCTAAACCAGTCAAAGATACGATGACAAACCTAGGCCTAGAAAAAAGAAACCAGTTAGTCGTATACGAAGAAAACGACTCGATCAAAGGAATGATGAACAAGGCCAAAGACTATATTACCTACGGAGAAATTTCCGAAGAAGTAGTGGAAGCCATAGAAGAAAAACATGGCGAAGCAACACATGGTAAAGTTTACAGTCTTTCCCCTCCAAGCAAAGGGTTTAAAGGTACAAAAAGACACGTTAATCAAGGCGGAAGTCTCGGCAAAAGACAAGCAGAAGAGATGGACAGCCTTGTAAAGAGGATGGTGTAGAAAAATGACTCGAAGAAGATCAAAGAAGAACAAGTCAGGAAGCCACGGATACGGAAGCAGCAAAAAGAACCGTGGAGCAGGAAACAAAGGAGGTCGAGGAAATGCAGGAAGAGGAAAAAAGGCCTCATCCAAAAGAATGACAAAAGACGGAGTAATAACACTGGGAGAAAGAGGGTTCAAATCCCGCAAACCAGATCAAAACGCCATCAACCTTAGAGATATTGACCAAAGACTAGACAACTACGTCGAAGAAGGCCTAGCACAGAAAGAAGACGGTAAATACTTTTTAGAGCTGTCAGATCTAGGCTACGAGAAAGTCTTAGGCCAAGGACAGATCAACAAAGAAGTAGAGATCACAGCAGAAAACTTCTCCAGCTCTGCCAAATCAAAGATTGAAGAAGCAGGCGGAGAAGCAGTTGAGGAATAAACAATATGAACAACGACTGCGAATACAATCGCAGAGAAAGTGACGAGGTTTTACAATAAACAATGAACTGGGTCCAGATCGCACAGTACCTTCCAACAGTAGAACAACCGGATAAAGAGCAGACGCTCAAACAGATGATGATCTGGACAGGAATCACACTACTACTATACTTCTTACTATCCGAAGTACCGCTATACGCAGCCGACGCCCAACAAGTCGAACAAGCGTTAAGCCAACTAAGAACATTTGAAACACTTCTAGGATCAGAAATAGGAACAATAATAACCCTGGGAATCGGGCCTATCGTAACAGCATCTATTGTACTACAGATGATGGTAGGATCAGACCTGTTAAAATGGGATACAAACACTCAGCAAGGAAAACAAAAATTCCAGGCCGCACAAAAACTTTTAGCATACTCAGTATGCGTAGTACAGGCCTCAGGATTCGTACTATCCGGAACATTCGGAGATGTATCAGGAAACTTCCCATTATTTGCAATACTGACGGCACAGATCACAGCAGGAGGATGGCTCATAATAATAATGGACGACCTAGTCCAAAAATGGGGATTCGGAAGCGGAGTAGGCCTCTTCATCGCAGGAGGAGTATCAAAAGCAATAATAATCGCACTAATATCCCCACTCACAGAAGGAGGTACACCCTACTGGATAGAAGGAGGAAACCCGGCAGGAGCACTGTTCTCATTTGCAACAACACTTGAGGCAACATCTCTCATAACAATGGTGTCTACAATAGGAGTGTTCGCAGCAGTAGTCTACCTACAATCAATGAGGGTAGAAATACCGCTTACATTCGGAAACGTAAGAGGATTTGGGCAAAAATGGCCGCTTAAATTCTTCTACACAAGCGTAATGCCTGTAATTTTCGTCGCAGCACTTATCGCAAACATCCAGATCATAGGGACGGTAGCAGCAGGACAAGACGGATGCAGCGTCCTAGGATGCTTCAGCGAAGGACAACCACAGTCAGGCCTAGTGATGCTAGTCAACCCGCCGACAGACTTTGTTTCAAACCTGGTAGCAGGAGGTCTAGGAGCAGTAGGAACAGGACAACTATTCCACGTACTATTCTACGTAACAATCTACACTCTTGGAGCCGTAGTATTCTCGATATTCTGGGCAAAAACCACGGGACAGGACTCTAGCTCTGTAGCAGAACAAATCCAACAGACTGGTATGAAAGTACCAGGATTCAGAAAAGACAAGAGAGTCATCAAAAAAGTACTGGACAGATACATCCCGGCCCTTACAGTAGTCTCAGGAGCTGCAGTAGGATTCATCGCAGCAACAGCAGACCTCATCCAAGCAGCAGGAGGAGGGATGGGAATACTCCTAACAGTAATGATCATCTACAGAATGTACGAACAACTCGCCCAGAAACACATGGAAGAACTCCACCCAGCACTCAAAGGCATGTTCGAATAAAAAAAAGAAGAAGAGGAACAGGCCTAAATGCTCTTACATTCTAGGCCTTCTATCTTCTCAAAATCGGAATCTTGCGTTAAAAGAGCTGCATTATGTGAAATGCATATAGATGCTATCATCAAATCGAACTCGCTGATTTCGGGGTAAGTCTCTTTCAATTCCGCGAATTTCTTTGCCTCTTTTTCTCCAGATTTAAGAGTATTCAACCGTTGTAAAAGTTTCTCCACTTGTTTTTCTACTTGTTTTTCTCCTTCTTCTGTATTTCTTGCAATTCTTGTTCCTTTGAATAGTTCGCATTGGATAGGGTAACAAGTTGAGAGTGTATCGAAGTTTTCGAGCTTTTCAGCTGAAATCTTTCCTCGAAGTAGATCTATTAGTACAGAGGTATCAGCCACGTTCATTTGAGATCTCTTGTGCTAAATTTCTTTCTTTCTCTTTCTATCGTTTCTTTTGCTTCCCCTATTTGAGGAAAGCTTCCTTCTAAATCTTTCAAGGACTGTTTTTCAGAAATTCTTTCAACCACATCCGAGAAGCTTTCATTTTCTTTCTTTAAATTCTTCAATTTTTCGTAAGCGCTTTCACGAAGCGAAACAGTTTTAGTGCTCATGTACTTATCTGTGTACTGAAAAATTAAATAATTTTTGAGACCAAAAATAGTGGAGGGTATAACCGTGTTATATCAGGCTGCGAAGGGTTTTTTACTCTATCAAATTAAATAACCAGATATGATTGAATTAGGCCTTTTGAGCATTGTAATTTTCTTGTTGGCTACTGTGATTTATCTCCAGCTAAATAATGAGCCAGAGTTCCCTGAAATTGAAGTTGATCCGGAGAAAGTTAGGGGAGCTGTCAGCGAGTCTTGGAGAGACCTCAAACTGGATAAAGAAATCGGAAGCTTGGAGAACCAAGTCTCAGAAATCAAAGAACTCCACACTGATCTAGAGACTATGATGAAGAATCCCCGGGAGAGAGGAGAGTTTGGTGAGGTGAAGCTTGAGGCCTTGCTTGAAGACCACCTACCCCAGTCGATGTATGGTGTACAGGGAGAAGTGGCTGGTAAGAGGCCTGATGCGTTTATTGAGTCAGCGGATGGTAAGATCTGTATTGATTCTAAGTTTCCGTTGGACAATTTCAAGAAGCTTGTTGATGAGGAAGACGAAAGTTATGAGAGAAAGTTCCGGAACGACGCGGAGAAACAGTTGAAAGAGATTGCAGAAAAATACGTGAGGCCTGATGAAGGCACGGCAGAATACGCGTTTGAGTTCGTTCCTTCTGAAAGAGTCTACTACTATCTTGTGAAGGAAGAATACCAGTTGCTCAGCAAGTACACGCAGAAAGGAGTTCAAGTAGTGTCGCCGTTAACACTGGGACACAAACTTGAGATCGTGAAGGGAGAGGCGCATGCACGAGAGATGTCGGAAAAAGCAGACGAAGTTATAGAGAAGCTTCACGCACTCAAGACGCGCCACGAAAAATTTGAGGACTCTTGGAGCACGCTCCGAAGACATATCAGGCGCGCCCATAACAAGGCCGACGAAGTAGACAAAGAATATAGAGACTTGAAAAAAGAGTTTGACTCAGTAAACCAACTACAAGATTAGCTGTTAACGCTCATCAAAATACAGGTACACAAGCAGAAAAGTCAAAAAGACCTGCGCAAACTTGTCCACTGCCTCAAGCAAAGGCTCGCCTCTCACCACTAACGAGAGATCAGGCCTATTAATAAAGTACCACAACACGATCTGCCCAACTGTAAACGGAATACCTAACAAGTAAACCTTTTTCCTGTGGAAATCTTTCACAACTAAGATAATGCCTGCGAAGAATCCTAGGCCTGCAAACGCAAAGCTGAGGCCTAAACCATTCAAACCTATAACCGGCGCCAAGTAAAAATGTATAACACCCGATACTGCGGCCAAAACAATTCCAGTATAATGTAGCAGTGTCAGGCCTTCAAATCTCTCCATAATAGTCTTTTAGGCCTTCAAGGTTTAAAATAAAAAGGGGAAAAATTGTTTTAGAGTTCTGTGAACTCTAGTTTGAGCAGTATGCCTACGATTGATACTGCTGCTACGACGTGTGTAAGAGAGAGCATTGCGATCTCTTTCATTCCTGCTCCGGGTTCGCCTATAGCGTAGATTATTGTCGCCCAAGAAGCGATCAGCACAAAGCTTGAAAGGTTCAAGAACTTTTCGTAAGGATTGTCGAAATACTGTTTCTTTCCCTCAAGCACTATCCACGCTCCTACTGCAGATATGGCGGTGACAAAACCTACTGCGCCATAACTCAACGGCTCGAACTCACCGCTTACATTCAGTACTTGGTGTGCATAAACCGCGACAAGCATGTTAGCAAAAACCGCGCATGCAACGGTAATCAAAGGCTTCCTATAGTCAAGACTCTTCAAATCCATATAAGATTAATGGCAGATCCGAGATATAAATTCAAGGCCTAAAAACTATCTTTCATGAAAATAACTAAAATCCAGGACGACGGAGAAAGGTTCATAATACACGGCGACCCACAGCTCTACACCCGATTAAAAAACGTTTTCGACCAGATGGGCCTAGGAATCTCAGTAACAGAATCCGAAACCGGAGTAGCCAATATCCTATACACCGAGAACAACCGCGACATAGTGCTCACAGTCCTAAACGAGAGAACAGAAAAATGAAGCCAGAACTAGAAAAAGGCGAAAAAATACTTTTCAACGAAAGAAAAACACCTCTAAAAGTCATAGAGGCCTCAGACACAATAATCGTGGAAGGCCCCAAAGGAGGCAGATACGAAATATTCGAAGACAACGACACCCTACTAGTAGCAAGGCCTGGAAAAAGAGACTACGCATCATACTGCAAAAACCTTAGAAAAACAGGCAAATGGATCAGAAACAACGACAAATGGACACACACCAAAACAAAGGCCTCAATCCAAATAAAAAAGAAAGAAAACGGCTTCTGGACAATAAAATCAGAAAAATACCAAAAAGAACTCGACACACCAAAATACGGCTACACCAAAAAGAAACACGCAACAAAAGACATAAAGAAATTCATCCAACAAAAACCAGAAGGTTGATATCTTGTAATTCGACTTAAGTCCACTAATATTTCTGTTCCAGTTTTGCTAAAGTTCCAATTATTATTACTGCTGCTATGACGTGTGTGAGGCCTAGGATGTTTATTTCTGCGGTTCCTGCGTTGGGTAGGTTTAGGGCTATGTGGCCGATGGGTCCGAAGGATGCGATTAGGGTTAGGCCTGAGATGTAGTAGAAGTATTCTAGTGGTTTTTGAGTGTATTTTTTCAGTATTTGTAGCGTGATGTAGGCTGCGGTTGCGGCTGCTGTTGTTGCTAGGCCTACTGAGGCGTATGTTAAGGGTTCGAACTGAGGTGTTATTTCTGCTGTTCTTCTTGAGAAAGCTATGACTCCGAAGTTCGCGGTCACAGACAATATTGCTGCTGTAAGCAGTTTTCCAGCTTCAGCTCGGTAAGTCATAACATAATTATTTGGTTTCTGGTTTTGAAATCAGTAACGATTTTTCGCTTCAGCTCGGGTTTGAAAGGCCTAGGTTTAAATTCGCGTATTTCTCTACTGTGTTTATGGATTCGGAGAAGTATGTTGCGGTTTCAGGCCTATTGTTTTTAGTGAGTTTAAAGTCTTTTGAAATAGCTGCAATGATTGCTCCGGCAACGGTTAAGACGTGTGAACTGGCGCCGAGATTTGCTTATTCGCTTTTACTATCTACTTTTGCTGTAGCTACTGTTGTAGCGTTCGGTTTCTCGGCTTACTATCTCCGTGTATTTATGCGTGAGTTCTGTAGGGAGAGGCCTGGTCTGTAGAAATTTTTCGTTGAACTCTGGTGTAACAAACTGTAAACGTTACCAACTCCAATACGGTTTGTAAAGGCCTTTTTCAACAGTGTTGGCAAGGCCTGGCGATAAATTGGGTGTTTTGGTGATGGAAGAGGAGATGAACTTGGTGTGTCTGCGGTACAGTGTTCCGGTATTTCTTTCAGCAGCTTTAGCTTCGATACTTTTCCTGTTTGTTGCTGCGTCCACGCCTTTTCCATGGCTGGACTTGCTTTTCCTTTATGTTCTGGTTTCTGCGACGGTCACAGCAGCCATATTTGCTTTTAGAACAGTGATTCATGGTTCTGGAACTACTTTCAATATTTTTGAGCTAGGTATTGCAGGCTTATCGGCTTCGGGAATGTCTCTTGTGGTTGCTGTCTTAGGCCTGTTTCTCAGCGGCATAATCGATTACATTAAGGGCGATCCATGGATAGGCGAGCTGGAGAGTCCGGAGGAAGAGATCCAGAGGATTGTTGCGGAGCTAGATCTTTCGGAAAATGTTTACAGCGATGCTGTCCAACTCTTTGAAAAGGTAGCTGATTTCGGATTGTTGAAAGGCAGGAATATTTCTGAAATCGTTCCTGCGATAATTTATATTACGGCTAGAGAGAATAATGAGCCTAAAACTTTGGAAGAGGTCTCGGAAGTGGCGAGAGCCTCCAAGAAAGAAATCGGCCGCGCTTACAGGCATATAGGCCGGAACACGGAGATACCTATCAGGCCTTCGCATCCGGCGGACTTCCTAGACGATTTTGCTTCAAAGATGAGGTTGGGCGATAACGTTGTTGAAAGAGCTGATGAGATTGTGGAGGGTGCTGTACAAAGCAGTGTTGTTTCAGGGAAGTCTCCTGCGGGAATTGCTGTCAGCGCGCTTTACTTGGCCTCGCATATAGAAGGCGAGCGGAGAAGCATGAATGATATGTCGAGAACGCTTGGTATAACTACTGTCACGATCAGAAACAGGAGTAAGGATTTGATAGATGCTCTAGGCCTAGAGGATTATCCAGAGCACCTTGATTCTTGAGGCTCACATTAGTTCAACTGTTTTTATGCATAAAATGGCTAATACTTCTTCCATTACATCTATGTAGGCTTTTGTAAGTCCTATGCGTTGGTTTTGCAGTTCTCCGTCTGCGTCTAGGACTGGGCAGCTGTGGTAGAAGTTGTTGAAGTCTTGTGCTAAGGTGTAGCCATAGTTGGCGATTACTGAAGGATCGTATTTTTCTTCCGCTTCTGCCAGCTTGACAGGTAACTTGGATATTGTGCTTACCAGCCTCAACTCTTCTTTTGAAAGTTCTGCGGCTTCAAAAACAGGGTTTTCTTTTTCAGAGTCTTTAATTATTTTTTTGGCTCTTGTCAGCGAGTAGAGCAGGTATGGTCCGGTCTCTCCGTTAAAATCTAAGGCCTTTTCTTTGTCGAACTCAAAGTCTCTTTTCCTCGAGTATTTCAATGTTTCAAATCTCAGGGCTGCGAGGCCTATCCGTTCTGCGGTTTCGTTTATCTCTTTTTCTTCTAGGCCTGGGTTGTTTTCTGCTACTATTTCCTCTGCTTTGTCTGTGGCTTCATCTATTACCTGTCTGGCGGTGATTATGTTTCCTTTTCGGGTTGACATACTTCCTTCTGGAAGGCTTATCATACCGTAGCTTATGTGTTTGAAGTTGTAGTTGAATCCTAGGCGTTCTGCGGCCTCAAATATTTCTTGGAAGTATTTGTCTTGTTCGCTGCCTACTACGTACATCATGTGTTCAGGGCTCCATCTCTCATCGCGGTACATTATGGTTGCGAGATCTCTTGTCGAGTATAAAGTGCTGCCGTCGGATTTGAGGATTACTAACTCGGATTTTTCTCCGGTTTCAGGATCAGGTTCTCCTACTTCTATTACAACCGAACCGTCTTCTTTCTTCTTGGCAACTTCTTTTTCAAGCGCTAGCTCTACTACCTCGTCGGTATAACCTTCTTGAACGTAGAATGATTCTCCTATCCACTCGTCGAACTCTACATCGAGTATGCTGTAGGTCTGTTTAAACCGTCTGATGCTTGCATCTCTAAATCTTTCCCAGAGGTTTTCAGCTTCTTCCTCTCCGTCTTCCAGTCTACTGAACCATTCACGGCCTTTATCCCTCAAATCTTCTCTCTTATCTTCTTCAAGCTCTTCCTCGAGCTGTCCGAACTTCTGATAAAGCTCTAACAAGTGTTCTATAGGCCTTTCCTCAAGCTCTTCATCACTGCCCCATTCTTCAAACGCGTACATCAGGTTTCCGAACTGGCCTCCCCAGTCGCCTAGATGGTTATCAGCTATAACAGTGTAGCCATTTCGCTCCAATACTTCGTTCAGAGAGGCTGAAAGCAAGGTGTTCCGTAAATGGCCTATGTGCATCGGTTTCGCGACATTAGGAGAGGACTCGTCGATTACGGCTAGGCCTTTATTTTTTTCTATAACTGTTTTTTCTCCGAGTTTAGAGATCAGATCTTCAGCATACTTCTTCTCGTCTATGAACAGGTTGAGGTATCCGGACTCAATTCTGGCGTCTTTCAAGTATGGGTTTTTGAACTCAAAACCTTGTTTAAACTCGTTTAAGGCCTGTTCAGGAGATTTTCCAAGTTGTGATGCCAGTTTAAATCCCAGTGGCAGCGCCAAAAATCCTTTTTCGTCTGAGTCAAGATGGTTTATTTCTATTCTAGTATCGACTTGGACTTCTAGTTCGTTGAGTCGTTCTTTGACTTCGTGTCTTACATCGGATTTGAGTTCTTGTAGTAACACTGTGTAAAACCAACTTGATTCAATCTTTTTTACCCTTACTGATCTCTGTTGTAGGAAAAATCAGGGAGAACATATAAATGCGGCTAGGCCTCAAATATTTTTTATGTCTTTAGATATTGGTGGAGCTATAAAAAATGGTATTAGCAATGTTGCTTCGAAAACTGGAGCAATCTTCATAACAACCCTAACATTAATTTACCTGATGTATGATGTAGCATTAGATACAGTTTTAGCAGGTCTTGGAGAACCACAGGTGTCTGAATTGGCGATAACGTCGAGTCTAGGCCTAGGACTATCGCTTCTCGGAGTATACATTATTTCTCTCGTATACCTAATGCTGGTGCTGCTAAGGGCTTTTGCGGCAGAAGAAACAAGCAGTGTGCCGGAAGAACTCTACAAGAATAAAATTTTATTCCCGGCAGTCAACTTAGTAGCAGGATCAATATTGTTTACAATCGCTGTAGGTTTAGGCCTTCTGGCATTGATAATCCCGGGTCTTTTCCTGTTAGTAGTGCTGTACTTCTACTCTTTCGAAATCGCGGTGCAGAACAAAAACTTTTTCCAGGCCTTCAAAGGCAGCTACGGATTAACTAAGGGTAGCAGAGTCGAGTTATTTGCATTAGGGGTAACGGTATTTCTCCTAATGTTTGTGATAGGTATTTTGACCATGCCTATCATGTTTGCTGCAGAGCTTGGAGGCACAGCAGTAACTTTGGCTGCTTTAACAGTCTACAACGCTGTGCTTGCAACAACGCTTGTCGCAACATTTTCGATAGCAGCACAGGCCTATAACCAGCTGTTGGAGATGAAGGGTTAAAGGCCTCAACTCTTTCACTTTATTATTTTTTTGCTGAGTTGCGGAAGTTGTTCTTTTTTACAACTTAATTCTCTGTAATTTTCGTTAAAAATCTGTGAAACACAGTTGAGTATATGAGAGACCGCGATAATTATGATGATGGTGAACAGGCTTGGAGGGTGTTGCTTATTCTTCTCGGTGCTGTTACTGGTGCTGCGTCCATAGCGATTTTAACCGGTTTTTGGCAGGAGGACCCGATACTGTCTCCGATTCTAGGTGTTATAGCATTACTTCTGCTTGTTGCTGGCGCTTTGCCTTAAAGTATTATTCATTTCTTCTCAGAAACTCTAGATAGGATGTTGCTGATGCCAGTAAGAGAGTTGCGCCTATCAGTTCGAGGCTTTCTTCAATAAAATGATCTGTGAACATGAATGCCAGGTCGTCCCAGTCATCGCCGTGAACATCTATAATTCTCTGTTCCGCTTCTTCGTAGGCTTGTTGAAGCTCTTCTCCTCCGATAGCGACGGTGGCGTCGAGGCCTATTTCTCCTAGTTGAGATACTCCGAAAGAGTGGCCGGGCCCTGAAATAGTAACTGCTAATCCGTAGAAAAATCCTCCTAAAATGAGCAACGCAAGGGTTCGCTTATGTTCTCTGACTTTTCTGCTGTAACGAAGGAATGCGTAAGCAGGTATAGATGCTAGGCCTCCGAAGTACAGTGTCTCGGCTACGTTGATCTGCTGCCAAGGAAGATCAAGTATGTCGCGGAATAATGCGTGCCGAGGATTCAGAGAGTCTTCTATCAGCATCAGGATGCCTGTAACCGCAATTAGGCTCCAAAACCTCTGGTTTAATGTGTCTGCTGTCAGCGAGGCTCTTTGGTAAATTTTGTAAGAGGTAAATATTAGGCCTGCTAGCATCGTCCACTGCATTATCTCAATTAGGCTTCTCTCTACAAATAGCGTGTTCCAGAAGAACGGGACTATTCCTCCTGGAAGCCCTCTCAGTTCGAAGACGTTCAAAACATCGATAAACAGAACTAGTAGATAAGAAATACCTAGAACTCCGAAGCCTGTCGCTAAAACGTGTTTATGCGTTACTTTAACTGAAAGTGTTTTTTCCCGGATTTTTTCTAAGCTCATATATTGTGGTGAGGTCTGCCAAAAATTTTTGGCGAAAAAACTTTTTTGGCGGTTAGTTCTTTTTTCAAAAGTTATTTGATTGACAGGCCTTCATTAGATTCCTGTCTATTGCGTTTCCATTCGATTTCAAGTTCTAGGCTCTCTTCGCCATTCTCTTCCTCTACCTTTATTTCGAACTCTGCAGGCCTATCTGTTTCTAGCTCTGCTTTTTGGCTCTCTGATTCCAGAGTTATTGGTTCTCCGGACTCTATTTTTTCAGCTATTGCTCTAAGTTTTCCTGCGATCTCTGCACCGTTCATTTCTTTTTCTATCTCGAAAAGAACTTTTTCAACCATACTTGCCTTTGATAGTTAAGCGATAAATAAGTTGAGGTCGGCCAGTATAACAATATTTTTTTTGTTTTTGGATTTCTTGATAGGCCTAATTTGGCTGTTTGAGATATTGTTTACTGTGAAAAATTGTGTTGAAGGCCTAAGATTTTTATTTAGTCTAGTTAAATCCTTCTTATGGTATATGAAGCCATTGCAGCATCGGGCAGTAGCCCTTACATTTGGGCATATATAATAACTGCCTTTTTGAGCGGTTTGGCCTTCCTATACCTCAGCAGAATATGGGATAACGTGCCTAGAAGATTCCCGATAGTCCACTTCTTTATTGTGACTTGGTCGGGGCTTATGTACCTTAACTTCGTTGAGGGACAGACTTTGATAAGCGATTATGCGTGGTACGTTGACTGGATGATATCTACTCCGTTGATTGTGCTAGCATTAGCTATGACTGCTACGTACAAGTCGGAGAAGAATCACTATGATCTGATAGCCGCTTTGATGGGGCTACAGTTCATGCTTATCGTCACAGGAATTATCTCTCAGGAAGCTGCAGCCTCAACAGCTTACGCGTTTTGGATTGGCTGTGGTTTACTGGCTGGAGTAGCGTACCTTCTATGGGTGCCGTTCCGAAAAATTGCTGAGGAGACATCAGACGTACTCGCTAAGAAGTACAAGCTACTAGCAGGATACATCACAGTATTCTTTGCGCTGTATCCGGCAGCGTGGTACTTAAGCGAAGTAGTCTATCCTGAAGGCCCAGCAATGCTAGGCGCCTTTGAGACATCTCTGGCTTTCGTAATCCTGCCGTTCTTCTGTAAGCAGGTCTACGGATTCCTAGATATGTATCTGATCCAGAAAGCTGGAGAGGAAATCTAGAACCGCTACAACAAAAAAACCTCTAACACTTTTTCTTTCTTTTTATTTATCTGATAACAAAAACATTATTGAGGACGAAAACTAGATGATAATAGGCAGCTTTGAATTAACAATTCTATTGTCTGCTGCAACCGTTCTCGGAATAACCGCATATTATCTGAAACAGCCAACACTCGTAGCATACCTATTTGCAGGGATAATTATCGGGCCTTCCGCGCTAGGGTTAACTGACACAACACCTCTTACTGAAACCGCCGCCGAATTAGGGCTCGCATTTCTACTTTTCCTTATAGGCCTTGAACTAAACTTTAATGAGATAAAACACATTTTAAGGCCTGTAACAAAAATTTCCGTTGGCGTGATGGCCTCGCTATGTATTTTAACTACTTTAACAGGAGTCTTAATAGGCCTGACCGTGTTTCAATCATTTTTACTAGGCTTAGCGTTTATGTATAGCTCTACAGCCATTGTAGAAAAGTTTTTGTCCGATATGCATCTTGTGGATGAGACGTTCGGAGAACTTAATACAGGAAACCTTATTATACAGGATCTGGCGGTCGTACTGCTAATGGTTATAATTACGTCAACGAGTGGTGGAGAAGGCATAATAGATAGTTTAGCTTATGCATCGGTCTTTCTTGTCTCAGCTATTGGTTTAACTCTGATCGCTTCCAAAATACTTCTTCCCCGGCTAATGTCTTATATGGCTTCCAGAAATCTTCCCATATTTATAACGGGCATGGCTTGGCTATTCTTATTTTTAGTAGCTGCAGAAGCTGCAGGAATGAGCATCGAGATAGGAGCGTTTATAGCGGGTTTGGGGTTAGGCCAGCTAAATTTCTCTGAAGAAATTAAGTACGAGATAAAGCCGTTAACAGAACTGTTTATCGCTTTCTTCTTCCTGAACTTTGGGATGGGCATATCTGAAGGAAATTTCCTTTCAATGTGGCCTCAAGCAGTTTTACTAGCATTAGTATTAATGGTTTCTAAACTACTGCTCACTTTTACCTTTACAAGGCTAGAAGGCTACTCTCTAGAGACCTCTCTAAAATCAGGCCTAACAATGATGCAGACCAGCGAATTTTCGCTTGTTTTTGCAGCAACTCTAGTGGCGGCAGGATTAATAACAGATGATTTAGTAGGCCTAATAACACTTGTTGCAATACTGACAATGACTGCATCAAGCTACGTAATTATTATTCACGAAAAAATAGTGAGAAAGATTTTAGGCTCTGAAAATGAAGAAAAATCATTTCAAAGCCATGCAATAGTCCTAGGATACGAAAATAATTTAGAAGGATGCATAGAGATTTTAACCAGTAAATTTGATGCTGTAACAGTGATAGACGATGAACCACGGAAAGAATTCTTTTCCGCAAACTATGTCTATGGAGGCGTATACCACGAGGATCTAAGATCAGAAGAAGGAATAAAAGATGCAGAATTTGTAATGGTGAACATAAATGATAGAGACCTTCACGAAGAAATTCTAGAAGAAAACAAGGAAGGCCTTATACTATTGAAAACCGGAACAAATCATGATAGGGCTAAAACATACTCTGAAGATGCGTTAATATCTGGAAAACTGTCGAAACTGTTGAGGCAAGAGGGATGGAGGGGTTCTAATTGATAGAAACTGTGTTTATGCTCTCAGTATTATTTGGCGCAGGCTTTGTTGCCGCAGTATTCTCCAGGGCATTTAACCTGCCGATTATACCTTTTCTAGTTTTATCAGGCCTGATTTCTTCAGTCTTTGTAGACTTTGAGCCATCAGAAATGCTTTTAGTCGGGATTCTGTTTTTAATATTCTATATCGGTCTCAGAACCGACCTACAAGGTTTCAGAAAGATATCTGCAGATAGCATGAATATAGCTATGGCCCAGATAATTATAGTGGGCTCTATAGGCTTTTTAATAGCGGAATTAATAGGCCTACAAACTGTAGAAAGCCTATACATAGGTCTGGCTGCTGCTATAGGCTCAACTCTTGCCGGAACTGATTTATTCGACCAGAAAATGAGAATGGATCTCCACCACGGTAAGATATCTACGGGGACAAACCTAGTCCAAGATATTATGGCTGTAGTGCTTATAACTGCTATAGCTTCGCAGACTATGGGAGAGGCCTACATAAATACTTTAATGACTGTAGCATTGCTTGTTGGAGCATTAGTTATACGATACTTTGCTTCACCAGTAATACAAGTTTATCTTAAGACTGTTGAACTTCAGGCATTATTTGTAATATCTGTGTTCAGTTTAAGCGCTTCCATTGGATACTATACTGGTATCTCCATGGTTGCATCATGTTTTGCGGGAGGCCTTGCATTCTCTAAAGGTCTAAGAACTGACGAATTCTTAGACTCTGTCGAGTATATAAAGGACTTTTTCGCAGTCATCACATTCGTAGGGATAGGCGCGTTAGTATCTATACAAGACGTGACGTCCATCTATCTAGCAGCAGCCATTCTAGCCTTAGTCATGGTTTTAAGGCCTCTAATAATATTTTTCACTGCCTTGCTTGATAACAAGTCCTCTCTTACCGCATTTAAAATTTCATTAAATCTGTCCGAGGTAAGCGAGTTTGTCTTAGCAGCGGTTTTACTGGCTTTCCTAGAAAATAGTATATCTAACACGGTTTTCGAATCAGTCGTCATAGCTATGGCAGTATCAATGATAATAGTAGGCCTAGCATCTCACAGAAAGTATTACTTATTCGAGAAAATAACCGGGCCTGTCAGAAAATTAAGACGTATTAGGTCAACTCCTTCTAAAAAACTCGATCTCAAAAACCACATTATTTTAGCAGGCTTTGGAGGAATAGGGGCTAATATTGCTGAAGAATTACAAGAAACAGGCCATGACTTTGTAGTAATCGACTATAAGAAATCAAATATCGAAGAAGCTGAAATTAACCATTATGAACGCTTATTTGCCGACTTGACAGACTATAAAACCTGGGAGAACGCAAACTATAAACAAGCAAAAATCATAGTAGTAACAACAACTAACTCGCTTGTTTTAGAAAAAATCAAAGAATTAAAGCATCAAGCCATAGTTTTAGTAGAGTCTAAGCAAGATTTAATCCGGCTTGAGGAACACGATCATATACAAGCTGTTTCAAAAGATCAAATTATCGATAATTCGCTAAAAGAATTATTGCAAGACCTTCTATTTGACTGAAGGCCTTTTTAATCCTACTTTGCCATAAAATATTGTTTAGGAGCTTTGCATCCAGAAATTGGGCGGATTATATAATAAAAGGAAACCAACTTATTCTCAACAGGAATGACAATGCTGACGTACCTAGAGTTCTTAATGGTTTTTTTAGCCACTCCAATAATAATCCTTGCTCTTTTATCCATGCTCAGAAGTAAAAAACGCATTTGGTGGGATAAAAACGCCTTTACAGGCCTTATGATAATATATTCTTAGCATTTGCATATACCACTCCTTGGGACAATCTAATGATAGAGGCAGGCGTATGGTGGTATGGTGATGGCTCAACGCTCATACATTTCTGGGAAGCACCTCTCGGAGAATACCTTTTCTTCATATTACAGCCAATACTCACAGCGTTTTTCCTATACAACATTACAGAAGTTAAAGACGTCAGCCTCAAAATATCACGGAGAAACAGATTCTTAGGGTCTATTGGAGGCCTAACAGTAATGGCGATAGGAGTGATCGGTCTTACAAACCAGTCTACGTTCTATCTTGGATCAATTCTTTTCTGGGCAGGCCCTATTCTGGCTATTCAGTGGGGTTTTGGATGGCCTTACTTGTTAGAGAACTGGAAAGTTGTTCTTACAGGAGTAATGGTTCCTACTACGTATCTCTGGATTGCTGATGCATGGGCCATAAGCCAAGGCATATGGACTATATCTGAAGACTATACGGTTGGCATAACTTTTGGATCCTTGCCTTTGGAAGAGGCCCTGTTCTTTTTGGTAACTAATGTTTTCGTGGTTCAAGGCCTTGTAATGTACCAATGGGTGGCAGAGAGAAAAGGTGTTAAAAACTACTTGTCTGGG
Organism: Nanohaloarchaea archaeon PL-Br10_U2g27; assembly: GCA_001564035.1. Classification (GTDB taxonomy): domain Archaea; phylum Nanohalarchaeota; class Nanosalinia; order Nanosalinales; family Nanosalinaceae; genus B1-Br10-U2g21. Next base: position 903 of record LKMX01000002.1, on the reverse strand, counting down.
CTTATAGAAAAAATCGGGTAACTGTGTTTGGCGGATAAAAATGCGTGAAAAATACTTTCTAAACCGTAGGCAACGCAAAAAAGCTATTAGAACAATTATTTATCCTGTCTGGATAATTCTTGGCTTAACAATCTTTTTCGGATTAGTCATCGATTTGCCTTTGTACATTCAGTTTATTCCGTTTCTAGCAAGTATTGTCTTTCTAGGCCTGCCTCATGGCGCGGTAGATCATTTGATAATTCCGAGAGCAGAAAAAACAGAGCTATCAATTAACTGGATGGCAACGGTAGCAGCAATTTACCTGGTTTTAGGAGGCCTTTACCTCCTAGCCTGGTATCTGGCGCCGGTTATGTCTTTTGTATTCTTTATTTTGATGACCTGGTTTCACTGGGGTCAAGGAGAGCTTTACATATTAGAGAATCTGGTTTTCGGAACTGAGATTTCAAAGTTTCACAAAGCACTAGAAGTTCTTGTGAGAGGCGGAGCTCCGATGATTCTGCCGTTGGTGGCTTTTCCAGAGTACTATCGTTTTGTTGCAGAGTCGCTGGTAGCTCTTTTCACTGATCAAAACTCGTTGGGTGTGGTGGAAATATTTTTCCAAGAAGAAGTTCGGCTCCTGCTATTTGTAATATACTTGGCGCTATCAGCAACACTCCTTTCCATATTGTACGTAAAATTTGAAGGCCTTGAACTACGTATAAGCTTTATTGAGCTAGTTTTGCTCACGTTTTTCTTTTTAACGGTGCCTCCGATACTGGCGGTAGGAGTTTACTTCTGCTTCTGGCACTCCTTAAGACATATCTTCAGATACTCTATGCTCAACAGTAAATCAGTCAAAAACCTAGAACAAGGTAATTTAAAGCCTATAATAAAAGATTTTTCGCTTGAGGCAGCACCCCTAAC
>LKMX01000022.1 GCA_001564035.1 Nanohaloarchaea archaeon PL-Br10_U2g27 | reverse complement strand
ACTCACACTCATGATCCTCTACCGCGAATGGTAAAAAATAAGGGCCTCACAAAAACTTCTTTCTTACTTTTTAACATTTCAAAAATTTACTCATCTCTGTGAAAGTTAACGCAGACCTCCACATACACGGAAAATACTCTCAAGGAGTCTCCAACAAAATGGAGATACCTGTTATCGCATCAGAATCACAGAAAAAAGGAATAGACATAGTAGGAACGGGAGATATACTCAACCCCAGATGGATGCAGCACGTCAAAAAAGAGACAAATGGCGAAGGCCTCAGAAAACACGACCAAACCTATTTCGCACTGACAACAGAGGTAGAAGACGAAAACAGAGTCCACCACTTGCTAATATTTCCATCCATGTCTGAAGTCGAAGCAGCATACCACGACTTCAAACAGATAAGCAAAGACATAAGAAGTGAAGGAAGACCAAGAATACAGGCCTCAGGCACAAAAATAGCCGAACTAGCGGAAAAACACGGAGCACTAACTGGGCCGGCCCATATATTCACACCATACACAGGGATATACGGAAACCACGACTCCCTACAACAATGCTATACCAACTGCACCGATACTATCAACTTCCTTGAACTAGGCCTCTCAGCAGACTCTCGGATGGCCTCACAGATCTCCGGCCACAATGAAATCTCTCTACTATCGAACAGCGATGCGCACTCGCCATGGCCGCACCGCCTAGGAAGAGAATTCAACACGTTCAAGTTGAAACAATACAGCTTCAAACACCTCAAAAAATCAATACAAAAAGGACCTGCTAAAAACATAGGCCTAGACCCAAGAGAAGGCAAGTACCATAGGACAGCTTGTAACAGATGCTACAAACAATACTCTTTAAAACAAGCTGAGAAACAGGCCTGGAAATGCAGGGAATGCGGGAGCCGTATAAAAAAAGGTGTGAAAGATCGGGTAAAAGAACTTAAAGACCAAAAACCAACGTCAAGGCCTGAATACCTGCATCTGCCGCCATTATCAAACATTATACAACAACTGGAAGGCCATTCATCACCTACTACAAAAACTGTTCAGCGCAGATGGCGGAACCTCTACAATAAACTGGGATCAGAGGCCTATATTCTTGTAGATGCAGATATAACGGAAATAGAAGAAGTCGATGAAGAAGTTGCAATAGCTGTAAACAAGTTCAGAAATGGAAAATACGATTTTGTAGAAGGTGGTGGAGGAAATTACGGAAAAATTATAATCTAAACCATAATTTTTTTACCGGCCTTCTACTGTGACTGAGGAGGCCTCTTCTTCCATGTATCCGTAACTTGTTTCTACTTGATAGCTATCTGTTTGTTCAAGGTCTGTCACGTCTCCTAGGCCTTCAAGTATCATGTCGAAGCAGTGATGGCCTTCTGATCCTCCAATAATATCTACTTCTGCAGTGTTTTCTCCTGTTTCTTGTGATTCAAAGTTAACGTTTCCTACGTCTTCGATAGTTATCTCGACTTTGTCTTCGTGTTCATCTTCCACGTCGTATCCTATCTCATCTCCGACGTATGCATCTTCCAGGAATACTTCTCCTCCGCCTTCGTTAGTTACTGTCAAGCAGAGTTCGTCGTCAGCTGTTCCTTCTTCGTAGAATACGTGAGGTGTTGTGCCTTGTACTTCAATCTGGATTGGTGCTGGAGAGTTTTCGGCTGTTGGCTGTGTCTGAGATGTGCCTGTATCTTGGTATCTTTCGTCGCTCATTATCTGCAGGTCGAAAGTTGTTTCAGTCCCGTATTTGTAGTATATTTGTGATCTGAAAGTTGAGTCTACATCTCTCTCCATTGAAGGAGCTGTAAATGTTATACTGTCCTGTGAAGGGACTGCAGGAGAAGTATCAGTTCCTGCTCTCAAGTTTCCTATTTCCATTGTTCTATATTCTCTTGAAACTTCGTCTCTGTCGCTTGTTCTCCACGTTCGGTCATCTGACTCTGAACTTGCGAAACTAGGGCCGAAAAGCCTTGCATAAGCATCTTCAGCATCTCGGTCTCCCTCATTAACTAGCTGGATCTGAGTGTTCAACTGTTGATCGGCCGGAACAGGGTTAGGATCCATTGAAAATGATTCCACCTGAACAGGGTTAGTATCGACATCTGAGTCTTCTTCAACACAACCAGAAGATATCAAAACCAGTCCAATGAAAACCGTAAATATAATGTTCTTATTTCTCATTTATCCGCTCACAACTGTGATATCTAAGTTTGGCTCTTTCACGTATTTATAATATATGGAAGCAAACGTATTCTCCACTCCGGCAGTGTCTGAATCTATGCTGCACGTGAATCTGGCCTCCTCACCGCTTATAGGCTGTCTTTCTGTATCGCAGTCTTCAAAGACATCTGAAGGCTCGTACTCCATCCAGTAACCTTCACTTATTCTTCCAGGGCCTTCACCGTTAATTTCAAACTCAATGGATCCTCCAGAACCCGAAGCAATCGGACTATCAGTATCCATACTGACAGAAACCTCGTCATTCGAGAAAGACCTGCTCACAGACTCAGTAGCATCGATGTCGGAAGAGTCCTGGAAGTCCACAGGCAAAGCATCACTATTCGTTACTGAAGCATTATACCCCAGCCTCAATTGAACCGGTTCCGAACGGCTCTCAAACCCGCTCGGCAACTCATCTTCGCTAGGAGCATTAACAGTCCAAGTACACTGCATAGTAGGCACAGAACCTTGCCGAGCCCCTTCAAGCTCATCAGGATCAGGAGTGCAGCCCTGCTTAGAAACATCTAAGTTATCTCCTTGATTAACAATCTCCACCGTCTCCACATCAATCCACTCGTGATAATTCCTGAAAGTCCCTCGGATAACAGCATTTTGATCAGGCCTAAGCTCCGAATCAGTTATAGTAAATTCTTCGATTTCAAGGCCTCTATTAGGCAGTTCATCATCGCTCTCATCTATACAGCCAGAAAGCAACAATATGCCTATTAAAACGACTATAAACAGTTTACTCACCGCGGTGCTCCACCTCGATTTCGTGTGTTCCTAGGCTTTTCACGTATTCATAGTCGGTTTCAGCGTTTATATCAGCTCTGAAGGAGCCATCAACATCATCCCAGTCAATACCGCATCTGATAGTCTGTGACTCGCCCTCGTGAAGGGTCATGTCATCTTCTATTTCTTCAGGGCAGTCAAGATCAATGCTGCTGGAAGAAGTTATCTCTGGAGCATCAACCTCAATAAGGCCTGTGTACTGCGTTCCTTCTTCAGCCTGATTTTCAATTGTAACGCCTATTTCTGCGTTATCGCCGTCAATAAACGTTGAAGGCCCTTCATCAGAGGTCGAACCTAGAGTCGATATATCAATTTTAAGAGGGCCTTGAGAAGATCTAGACTCCAGTTCTGGTATGCCTGATACCTCTCTTGACTCTTTCACCTGGATTTGCCGGTAGGAGTGAACTGAGTAGTCGAAAGGAACTTCGAAACGGAGAGGACAGTCATAACCGTGTAAAGGTACTTCTTCATCGGCAGTGGCAAGGTTCCAGCTGAAACGTACTTCCTCACCGTCATCCAAAACATATTGATCTGATTCTACGTCATTAGGGCCGTTTACATCCATTTGCTCAACATCAAAAATATCTCGGCATCTATCTGTTAAAACACGATCAGCATAGTTCTGTAGTGGCTCGTTACCGTCTCTAGCGTCTTCTACACAACTATAGTAGTCATCCAGTTCTGATGCTGAAGGATTAGAGTAAGGATCATCCGGTAAGGCCTCAGAACACTCCGCATCTCCTGTGTAGCCGGAATCAAGCGTTAGCTCTGCAGGAATCTGGCCGACGTTACGAATATGTAGTTGTACAGTACTACTAGACCCTGCGTATATACTTTGAGGCTGGATACTTAATTCTCGTACTTCAATAGCTTGGTCTCCGTCAGAATCTGTGCCTTCTCCTCCGTTTAAACAGCCGGAAGTAGCTAGCACAAATGCCAAAAGGATTAATAGGCCTCTGTTTCTCACCATTAATTATAACCTATGCAGGCATTGAATAAAAAACTGTCAGTCATTTCCAGAAAACTTAGGGGTCTAAAAATTCCTGATATGGTGGCAATAACCTTTTCGGTTCTGATAGCTGCATCAGCCAACTTGTATGGAGGCCTTTTAGAACTGTTCGCAGCATTTGCAGCCCTAGTTGTGTTCACAGCATCGGTTTTAATATTCAAAAGTTTAGGAAAGATTACGGCAATCCCAATCGTATTGGTTGTAATTGGCGTTCACAGTGTTTCAGGCCTTTACGCCGTGCTATTCGCTATTTTATTCATAGTGGTCTTCCGGATCATCAAAGAGTATGTAGGCGGGGAACAGGCCTTTTTTGCGTTGGCATTTTTATCCCATATGGGTGATGCCGTAACATCTTACACAGGTTTTCTGCGAGGTTACAGCGAAGCTAATCCGTTTACAGACTTCTTCGTTCAAGAAGTCGGGTACGCCTCAATCTTTGGAGTAAAGCTAATGGTTATCCCTCTAACATTCTACATCTACCTCAAAACTGAGGGAAAAGAAAGAGAGTTTTACATGAAACTCATTTACTGCATAGGCCTATACTTAACCTTGCGTAACACGATAATCGTTTTTTAATCATCGGTTTCTGTGGGGCATCCGTCGCCAGACCACCAGCCTACTAGAGGTAAACCCTCATCTCTTGCCTCACTTCCAGATACGGTTTCGGGAGTGAATAAAACTACATCATTTCTATCTCCTTGGCCTTCCTCAATATAGAAATCAAACCAGTCCTCTGGATCGTTATCGTCGCAGAACTCTCCTCTCACGTTTTCAAACTCTGCTCCATCACTTGTTAAGACTAAAGCTGTTCCTTCAGGATCGTAAATATCATCAGGATCAACGCCTACAGCAACTTCATCTGGATTAGCGTCTATCTCATCAAGATTATTGTATGACTGGTAATCTGAATTCTCCTCAATTTTCTCCACTAGATGGCTCAACCTGAAGGCCTGTTCATTGTTTTCAATTTGGCCGTCCCTGAAGGCCTCATGGCTGTCGTCGCTCATGATTTCGGGACTGCTCCATGGGTTTTCGCTATCTCCTTCGATTACTGTGCATCCTCTAGAAGCATCTATGCTCCAAGATGAGTCACATGTGCTTTTGAACATTTTCTCATCTTCATCCTCATCTATGTACTCTTCCTGATCTTCTGTAACGATTAAAGGACAGTTAAAGTCGCCTCTGGCACAGTCTAGTCTCTCGGCCTCGAAGCTTTCACCTCTGCTTGAAAGAGTAACTGTGTAGTTTGCATCCGCCCGCAAGTTTATCGTTTCTCCTGAAGGACTGATCGACTCAGGGTCCTCTATCAACATATCACATTCTATTGGTGAAGGCCCTAAATCACGAGTATACTGCCTATCAGTATCCAGTAAATCCAGTTCGTCATCATCTAACTGATAGATGTTGTTATCTTCATCAACGAGCTCTAAGGCCTCACAGTTAGCGTTACTTGTCTCAGTATCCCACCTCTCAGTGTTGTCTGCATCCGCCAACAGCGTAGAGCTTTCTATAACTAAGTCTTCTGGGACAACTTCGTATCCAACGTTCAAATCATCTGTTTCAAAACCTATAGACACAGGGAACACGTCAGGCCTTCTGTTTCCATCGAAATCGCGGTAAATTATGGGTGAGCGCGTGTTGATAAATGTCTTTACAGGAGTGTCTGCGGTCTGTGACTGTGTGGGTTCGGATCTCATTCCTTGGTCGAGCATGTGGTCTTCTGACATTGCCTGTATCTGCAGTGTGGATTGTGACGAATAGTTGTACCGCACTTCTAACTCTGCATCAGCATTAGTGCCGATAGAAGGCTGCATAAGTCCACAGTCTCCGAGCGTCAATTCTTCCATTCCTCCAAGAGGCTGGGCGAAGTCCCCTGCTAAAATTGTTCCTCTAGCATCATTAACACTGTCTGCTCCAGTCTCCTGTGCAAACTCTCCGCCAAGAGAAGTCCAGTCTGTCTGGCACTCAGTTCTATCAGTATCGACAGTCACGCGGTATTCGACATCGTGAGCATCAATACCTTTTAGGCCTCTCACAGGGTTGTAGACGTTGAATCCTACTCGAAGATCGTCATCCGGGCCTCTACCACTCACATCTAGGTTATGTCCATCATTTACGTTGAAATCTTCTATTTCAAGCCCGAAGGGTTGTCCGGCGGATTCTGAGCCAGGCCTCTCTGTATTATTCATCTGGTATTCTCTGAGACAGGCAGGGCCTTCCAATGCGCATGAAACCCTGGCTCCTGCCATCCTCATCGCATTTCTTTCGGCCGTGAAGTCGTAGTGAGGTACGGCTGCGCCGGCTTCATCCCCGATCCAGCCTCCGTAATCTGCTGCTAAATCCCCTGCTCCTGCCATCGGCCCGAAAACTCCTAGCAAGGCTGGTAGGTAGGCCTGTAGTACAAAATAAGAAATCCCTACGAACACTACAGCGATTACCAGCCAGATCAGGAATAGAATTAGCATGGCAACTATTAACGCTAGGACGGCTGTGGCTCCTGGCACGCCTGCAACTCCTCCCGCAATCATAGGCCCTACTTTAGGTATCTTAGTAATCGTCTTCAGAATATTTGTTATTCCTGGGATTCTGGAGGCCACAGTGTCTGCAGATTTCAAAGTCTGGACTGCTGCCTGTCCTGTTGGACTCTGTTTTGCTTTTTTCAAGTTGTTGTATGTCTTTGCGCCTTTTCTGCCGTACTTAAGGCCTTGAGACGCCATGTTTACGGCGTTAGGCCTTTGAGCAGGCCTCTGTTGTGCTTGTTGTCTTGCTTGATTCTGCTCTTCTTCGTTTTCAGAGTCTCCTGAGATTTTAGCGGCTATTCCGCTTATTAAAACTGTTAGAACTACTGGTATCAGTATTATTAGGAAGCCTATGAACGTGGCCTGCGATAAAAATGTGAATAAGTTTGTTACTTCTGAAGGCCCTAGGAACCAGAATGTGATCATTAGGAGGCCTAGGAATAATGCTACATATGTTTTCTTGATCTGCGTTTTTTCCTCTGGCCTGCCGTAGTCGTCCTCAACTGTTACCTTTTTCCAAAGGTTTTTTTCAGCGTTAGTGAAGAAACTGAACGTGAACTTACTGCTCTGCCCTACTGCGTATAAAGGCAGCACCACAAGAGCCCAAACGACAAATCTGAAAATGATGTAGGGCACCATTACGCCTATTATCAGGCCTGGTTTGATCACTATGTTCCAGGTAAGCAAGAGGAATATGAAGGCTGGTAGGCCTGCGGCAAAGAACATTCCGGTTGCGAGTACAAATGCTGCTCCAATGCTAAATGTGCTGTCGCCGCCTATAATGAAATTGAATAGTATAAATGAAGATATGAAAATCAGCATCCAGAGGCCTATAGCGAAGGATATTATTTTTTTGAGACCCCATTTAATCATTTATTTTTGTCACCTTGTGTTTTTATTCTGATGTTTCTCGGCTTGTTAACTGGAGTTTTTCCATTCTAAATGATCCTTCGCTGGATAGTGTGAGTATGTTTTCTTCTTCCAGTACTCCTTCTTCTATTTCAACAGTGTTATCTCCGTTTGAAGGCTCTAGTTCGTAGGTTTCGTTGTTTAGGTCTATTTTAAGCTCGTTAGGGTTGTTAATGTTTCTGTAGTTGAATTCTATTGCTTTTTCTGTGTCTTCGCGGTTAATGAAGTCTAGTTCGGATTGGCTTAGTTCGAACTCTTCTGTATGTGCCTCTGTCTCTCCTGTTACCCCATATCTTATCTGGGTGTTAACGTTTTCAAGTTCGTAAAGTGATGGGCCTGAGGTTTTGAAGTTGATGTTGTTGTGGCCTGTTCTGAGGTCTGCGTTTTCAGGTGTCAGGCTTATGTTGTATTCTCCGTGCCCTACTGTTTCTGAGAATACTTCGTTATCGTTTACTGTGATTTCCAACGGGTTTTCCGGTATGGAGGAGTCCACGTTTATGTTGAAAAGCAAATCAGCCTCTCTAAAGTTATCTAGCTCATGGCTGTAAAGCCTTAATGCTTCGTTGCGTTCATGCATTGTTCTGTCATTGACTTCTACCAGTACGTCTTCCAGACCGTAACTTGTTGAGCTTAGCAGGCCTCCTCGTGTGGTCCCTATTTCAAAACTGTTTTCTCCGGTTCTAAGGTTTTCTTCCTGGATCTCTACAGTAGTTCCTTCTCCTGTGAAGTCTGAGACCATTGGCTCTTCAAATATTCTTTCTCCGTTAACTTCAACGTATACTGCTCCTGAGCCGTCGCGCCCGATAACTCGGAACGAGAGTTCTCCGTCTTGAGGCTGTGAGGCCTCGTACTCAAAATTAATTGTTTCGCTGCTTAGCAGGCCTCTGTATAGGTCGGCTGTTCTGCTTCTGTAGGCCTGTACGTCTCCACGGCCTTCTCCGACGGTGAAGCTGCCGTATTCTGAGGTTCTGAAGTCTTCTGTTACGTCTCCTATTGTTCCAATGTTTTTGTCAAGAAATATTTTTTCTTCGGGCTGGTCTTCAGGCCCTAGATCGGAGTCCATTGCTATGTATACCAGTCCAAATATGGTTAGGCCTGCTACTAGTACTGCGATGAAGCTTTCAGACATTCAGTTTTTACCTCTACATCTTATGTTATTGTTTGCACGTTTTTATTTGTAGGAGGCTCAGACTTATTTTGTATGAAGCTTTTAGATCAGTCTCGTTCTGAGGGTTTTGCCAGGATTGGTGTTGAGAATCAGGATGATTTATGGTATCTGAGCAGGGTTTTCAGGCCTCCTCAAAGGATCAGAAAGAGGACTCAGAGAACTGTTTTAGAGGGTAGGGAGAAGAAGAGCTGTGTTCTGACTATCGAGGTTGAGAAGACTGAGCTGCAGGATGATCGTCTGCGTTTGACCGGCGAGATTGTAGAAGGGGCGGAAGATATTGAATTAGGTTATCATAGTTTCAACGTTGAGCCTGATGAAGAGTTAGAGGTATGGGGTCTTACCGATCGCGACTGGGAACTACTTGATGAGGCGGAGTCAAGCGAGAATTACAATGTTTTGTTTTGTCTGGTGCAAGGAGGTAAAGCTGATTTTTACAAGGTAAAAGAGTCCGGTATAGAAGACTTGTCTTCCGTAAATGAAAACATTCCTGGTAAAATGTATGCTGATCAAAAATCTCCTACATTTCTGAAAGATGTTAAGGCCGTAATTGAAAGAACAAGAAAGGATTACGATGCAGTTATTTTGGCAGGTCCCGGTTTCGAAAAAAACCAGCTCTTCGATCTCTTTGACAATACTGAAAACCTCTTTACTCAAGATACTTCTGTTGTAGGCCTGACCGGGTTGAATGAGGCTATTAAGAGAGGTGCTTTGAAGAAAGTGGTCGAAACATCCAGGATTGATGAGGAATCAGGAGTTATGGAGGAGTTCTTCGATAAGATGAAGACTGATGGCGCAGTAAGTTACGGTGAGCCAGTCAAGGAGTTGGTAGATCAAGGCGCTGTCGAAAAACTTGTCGTAACACCGGAAGTATACAGAGAAGAAAGAGATTTAATCAAAAAGACAGGTCATACAGGCGGAGAAGTCCAAGTGGTTCATACAGATCATGAGGCCGGTGAACGCCTCCAAAACTTGGGCGGTATCGCGGCCTTTCTAAGATATAATCCGGTTTAAGGCCTTTCCTGGAGTGTCAAGTTAGAGCCCTGAAGCTCTCCATCTCTCAAGTATTCTATTTCTACTTCGTCGCCTACGTCTGTGTGCAGTGCAAGGTATTCTAGTATGTCATCTATTCCTCTTGTTGTTCTGTCGTTTATGCCGGTTATTACGTCACCGCCTATCAATGCTTCTTCTCCTTCGATTTCTGCAGTGTCTTCTGAGGCCTGTAGTCCTGCTTCTTCTGCCGGGCTTTCTTCTGAAACTTCTAGTACTAGGAATCCTGTTGTGTTGTCTAGGTTCATCTCATCTGATATTTCCGGTGTTACGTCTATTCCCTGGACGCCTATCCATGGGTGCTGGTATTCTCCGCTGTTTATTAGATCGGGTACTACTCGTTCAGCAGTGTTTGATGGTACTGCGAACCCTACGCCTGAGAATGATCCTGTGTCGGT
>LKMX01000021.1 GCA_001564035.1 Nanohaloarchaea archaeon PL-Br10_U2g27 | reverse complement strand
TTCCTTGATTTCTCATACTGGTTTTGGTTTCCTTCCTCGGCTTCACTTACATACCATTCTACATCTTCTTTAGGATATCCAAGAAATAGTCCAAAATCCGTGTAATAGTCGGATCTATCGGAGTATTCTTGTTTTAATACTTCGAACTTCTTGGAACTTCCAGCAACAAAAACAGGTAAATGAGTCTTTTCCTCTCTAGCATAGTCAGGTAATTCGGAGTAATCAACGAAATTCAGCTTTACTGTTCGAGTGTTCAAACCCATCTCATCCAATTCATCTCGGTATTCGGTTATTTCATGACGAACCGCAGGCGTAGTACCAGGTTTCAAACCTAAAACAACTAAAGCTAGACAGTAACTAACGGTTCCTTTTAAGCCATCTTGCACTATTTCTTCCAAAATTCTAAATTCCTCCTCAGCACATTCAAACTGCATAAATTGAAAACCCTTTAACCCGTATTTTAATTTGAAAAGTTTATGAGTGATCGGCATCCAACAGTCAAAGATGTAATAACCGCTCATGAAGTGGTAAAACAAAAATCAGAAGTAAGGACTGAAGGTTTTAGAAGCTCACAGCAAAGAGCTTTGGAAAAAATACAGGAAATTATTGAAACAGCGAAACATGAAGAGGATATCTATATTTCAGCCGCTGTATACCTGAAAAAATTGATAGATAAGCACCCTTTCAATGATGGGAATAAGAGAACCGCAATAATGATAACAGAAAGATTCCTCGAAGAAAACAATGAACAACTTAAACCCCATAAAATACATAACACTGAAGAACTATACGACACTGTAAAGTGGGAATTGCCTTCAATGAATATTGAGGAAACCGCCCACTGGCTAAAAACAGGTGAAGTATCAGATGACAACTCAAATTGAAACCGAGACAGAAGAAGCAGGAAGATGGCTAAATTCCAAACAGAAGTTCGAAGAAATAGCAGGCAAATACAAAGAATTATTCAAAAAACTAGAATAAAACTAAGCTAATATAACGCTAATCCGAACAGGTTTTTAGGCTGACTTCGCCCTCGCAAATTCTTAATGTATGGAGAGAACGCTAGGCCTGCTGTTTTTAAACGAGTGTTGCTTATTTGTGTAAGTAGAGATGCATGTGATGGATTGGATGCATAGGATAGATTTGCATAAGGAAATTCAGGAGGTTTATCTTCATACCTTTTTATTCAAGCTTGGTATTAAGCTTGTCGCGATTTTTCTGCCTTTTTACATACTTGAGCTAGGATTTGGTATAATGACGGTTTTTCTTTTCTTTTTGGCATATTACGCTACTTATCTGTTTGTTAGCTGGGTTAATGCATACTTGTGCTCGCGGTTAGGGTACAAGCATACTATGCTTTTAGCTAGCCCTTTCATACTGTTGTTTTATCTTGGGTTGAGGGGTGTTGAGACGCAAGCAGGTTTGCTTGGCTTGGCGTTGATAGGGGGAGTTTCATACAATCTTTATTGGACTGGAATGAATCCTGAGCTAGGGGAGAGCAGCGAAAAAGATTCTAGAGAGAAGGAAACTGGTTTGTTCTTGTCAATGCCTCAGGTTGCGGCAATATTCTCTCCAATGATTGGCGGAGTGATATTAGCGTTTTCAGGTTTCAACGCATTATTTTTAACGTCCGCAACCCTTATCGGAGCATCATTTATGCCATTCCTATTTACTCAAGAACACTACAACGGCATGAGCTTAAATCTTAAACAATACATTAGGCATTACCAAATAAAGGACTTCCTCACATTTTTCCTCAAAGGATACAACTCAATAGGCGTTAAAATGCTTTGGCCTGCATACCTGGCGCTAGTAATAGGAGGATCTGTAAGCATAGGTGGTGCAGGCAGCCTAATGGCTCTAGGATCGGCAGCAACCAGTATATTAATAGGTAGAGTTGTAAACGCGTCTAATCGGGCTCGTGTCGTATCCGCGGGCATGATGGTGGCTGCGCTCAGTTATCTGGGTATGTCTATAGTGGCAACACCAATTACGGCATTTATAGTATCGTTAGCGAACGGTGTGGGTTACACAGCAGGAAACGTTCCAATATACAGTAAAGCAGTAAACCATGCAGAGCAAGAAGATCTAATAGAGTACTTTGCAGTCAGAGAATTTGCAATAGGTTTAGGAAGAACCACGGCAGTTCTCGCAGCAATAACAGCTTTTACGATCTTTCAAGGCGACTACAGGTTCCTAGCAGCTTTCACGGCCACAGCGATATCAGTACTTGCAACAGCTTATGTTGGGTCAAAAATGTGAGATAAAAAAGGCCTTAAGTATTCCAACAGTTAGGTGCGGCGACTTCTGTCATCGGCCAAATATTTCGCGTAGGCCAAAGTGATCAAGATAGAGGCTATATAACCTACGACTGTGCCTGAAAGAAAAACTGCTGCGTCCTCGCTTAAAACAGTGTTTTGACTTATCCAGATGAGGCCTGAGATTAACAAAACTGCTGATGACGCTATCAACAGCAACAAAAGAGATGCAAGAAGGCCTAAAGAAATTTTGATGGAGCTGTATAGCCTCCTCAGGCCTCGCTTTTTACGGTTTACCTCTCTAATCGCCAGAGATGCTGCTGTATCTCTAACAGAATCGGAGGCGTCTTTCAACCGAGACTTCTCATCATTAGCCATGCTCCTCATTCACGGACGCAAACCTTATAAAAACACTGGAAAAGTAAAGAGATTTAATTTAATTAAGAATTGCTGTCTTTGAAAAGTTTAATACAACTATAACTTAATCTAAAGGCCTTGATTGTGATATAAATTTTTCAAACAATGTTTTCTGCAAAAGATGGTCTGGATGTATTTATTTAATTGACTTAACTTTAGGCCTACAAAGAAGGTATTATGAAAAAAGTCTTTCTCATCGCTCTGATTTTCGCCTCAGTTTGCGCTGTAGCTGCGGAAATCGATCCTGAGCTCGAGGACGAGCTCGAAGATGTCAACGGTTCTGAGAAGGTAGATGTTCTGGCTCCGGTAGATACAGATCTTAATGAATCTGAACTCACAGGAGCCAACTTTTCCTCAGAAAGTGTTGAGGTTGAAGAAAAGTATGAAAAATTTGATACAGTGCTATTAGAGGCGAAAGCCTCAGAAATAGAGAACATTTCAGAAAAAGATTTTATCGAAGGCCTTGAGCCCGACTACGAACTCGAGGCCTTACTAGCGGAATCCTCGATTCAAATTGGTTCAAGGATTCCTTCGGACAAAGGGAATGCGGGAGAAAACGTTAGCGTCGCAGTTATGGATTCTGGTGTCGCGGAACATCCAAGTCTTGAATTGGCAGGGCAGCGAGATTTTACGGGTGAAGGCCTTGGAGATGAGAACGGTCATGGAACTCATGTAGCAGGGATCGTAGCGTCAACACATTCTGAGTATCGGGGTGTCGCGTATGAAGCGGATCTATACGATGTCAAAGTCTTGAATTCTGAAGGAAGCGGCAGAGGATCAAACATGCTGAGAGGCCTCGACTACATTATTCGTAACGATATTGACGTTGCTGTGATGAGTCTGGGAACTACTCTGGACAACTGTAATGGAAACGATGCTCTTTCCCGGGCGGTTGGAGAGGCCGTAAGAAGCGGAGTTGTTGTGACGGCATCAGCAGGTAATGCGGGCCCCGGCAACAGCACGTTGACTGCGCCAGGATGTTCTGAAAGAGCCTTGACAGTAGGTTCTGTAGATAAATCGGATCGTATTGCAACTTACTCTAGTCGAGGCCCGACAAGCGATGGCCGAGTAAAACCTGACGTGGTTGCGCCAGGATCTTCAATAGTCTCTACTGGAAGAGACAGTAACTTTGTTTCAATGTCCGGCACCAGCATGGCAGCGCCCCAGGTAGCTGGTCAAGCAGCCCTTCTTGTTTCCGAAGACTCTGATAAAAGGCCTGGTGAAGTAAAGGATACGGTCAAAAAAAGCGCAGATGATATAGGGTACCATGAAACAGCTCAGGGAGCGGGAAGAATAAATGTGCCGCAGTCCCTAAACTCTACAGCTGAGACACAGGCGTTGGAGGAGAGGCCTAGCTTTTTGACTCGTTTGTGGATATGGTTTGCTGATTTTTTCGGCTTCTAATACCTGTAGTTTCTGAAAAGAAAGTCTATAACTCTGTTAGGTAGAACTTTTTTCATTTTAGTTATGAGGTATGCTTCAGAAGTGATCGTGTAGCGAGGCCTTTCGCCGTATAATATTATGTTTGCAAGTATTTTTCCTGCTTTCTCTGGAGCCATCCCTCTCACGTCTTCACTAAGCTTTCTCTCGTACAACTCCCGGTAATTAGAGTCTTCATACTTTCTGATATTGTTTCTCCCTTTCTCATTAAAACCAGTTTTTACTCTACCGGGCTCTACAAGCACTACATCCACATCTCGTAGCTCTCTCCTGAGGGAATCAGTAAATCCTTCCACAGCATATTTTGAAGCACAGTAACCGCTTAGCAGAGGCAGGCCTAACCTTCCAGCTACGGAAGAGACATTTATTATCTTGCCTTCTCTCTGCCTCAAAATAGGTAGACAGGCCTGTATAACGTTGATAGTTCCTATATAGTTGTGGTAGATATGTTCCTCAAACTCTTCTATCGCCATGTCTTCTACCGCACCCTGTTTCTGCACGCCTGCACAGTTAACTACTACGTCGGTTTCAAGGCCTTCTAGCGTTTCAAAAACTTTTTCACGGTCCGTTACGTCTAAAAAATGTTTTTCCACTCCGTCCAATCGCTCTAGTGCTGCTCTGTCGTTGTCTACTACTGTCACTTTGTGCCTGTGGCGCAAGTTTTTTACTGCTTCTTTTCCTATCCCTTTGGCTCCGCCCGTCACTAATATTTTCATTAGTGAAGGGGACTCCATTCTGGGAGGCTGTCTTTAGCCCTTAGATCATAGACTTTTTCCAACACCAGTCCTGAAACGCCTGCGATACCTATAAGGCCTGCGTAAGCGGTTAGGAAGTATGATGTCGGTGCTATAATCTCTACTGTCTTCAGGATGAATAATGCGGCCCACGATACGATAGAGATGCTTGCCATCATGAACGCTGCACGTCTGTAGGCTCTGTCCTGACGGCTTTTAGGTTTTTCACTGTTTCTGGAAAACTTGATTCCGATAATTTCCTGTGAAACTTTCAGGTTGTAGATTGCGCCGTTAACAATAATTACTCCGAGAACCGTCAACAAAGTCGTGCTTTCAGCCGGGCTGAAATGACCTGCCAAGTATAGGCCTAGGCTTGTCAAGAGCACACCTCCTAAGGCGGCCCATGTCAAGTTATTTAGCGTGTCTAATACTTCTGCTTGGCTACCGGACATCTTAAAGTCTCTCAGGAAATTCAAGAACAGGAAATCGTAAGACAGCGATGTTCCTAGACCTATAGCTGCAAGTATCACTCCTGCGACACCAATTATAAGGGCGTTTTCTGCCATCAAGGCTCCTAGTCCTACTGCCGAAGCAGGAACGGCAAGAACCATTATTATTCCGCAAAGTGCTGCTGATACTAGGCACCATGTGCACCACATCTTCAAGGTAAATCCTTGTATAAATGTCAGGTATGCTGAAAACATTACTGCAAGCGCGCTTGAAGCAATTACGCCCAATACAAACCATGAAGGTAGTGTCTGCGCTGTCATAAGGTAGATTGAGTAGCTGGCGATAACAACCGAGTAGTAGAGTAGGCCTAGCACTTCTACATCAAACCCTAGAAACTTCGAGTACTTGCTTGTGATTACGTCCTCGCAGCTCCCGTCCATAGGGCAAGCCATTCCTTCTACACTGGTTTTCTTCTGGTAATGCAGGTAAGTTGATACTCCTAGGCCTGCAATACCGGTCAAAATTATTAGGGCTTGGAAAATAGGTTGTGATAACGCGGTAAAGATGTCCATAATACTTCATACTGTTCTATCATTTAAATAAAATTTATTCTGGGTCTGAGGCCTCTTGTTTTAAGGGATTGGACTCTTAGAACGTAATGATGAGCGCCACCCTGAAAATTGATTTCCATACTCATTCAGAAGGCAGTTACGATGGTAAAGAGCCTGTAGAGCTAATGCTGGATCACATCGAAGACGAAGACATTGAATTAGATGGTTTTGCAGTAACGGACCACGATGAAATAGAGCAGTCCTTGGAAGCAGAAGAATTAGCAGAAAACAAAAATACGTTAGTGATACCCGGAGTTGAAGTATCCACAGCTGACGGACATCTTCTTGCAATAGGGGTCCGAGAAAGGCCTGAAGAACAAAAGCCGTTCATGGAAACTGTAAAAGAAATAAGAGAGATGGGCGGAGCAGCAGTTGTCCCGCACCCGTTCCAAAAAACCCGGCACGGAGTCTCAAAAAGAAAGATAAACGACATCGACGCTGTTGAGGCCTTCAATGCGTGGCTTTTCACAGGCTTTCAGAACCGTCGCGCTAAAAAATTTGCGGAAAACCATGACTATCCAAAAGTAGCCGGAAGCGACGCCCACAGCCTGGGAATGATAGGCAGAGCATACACTGAAATAGAAATAAACAAAGAAAAAGAACAAATAACATCCCAAGATGTTGTAGAAGCCATTAGAGAAGGCGAAACAACAATGAATGGTGTCAGAGCACCAATATACAGAGCAGCCTATCACTATTTCAAGGCCTCAATCCGTAAAATAGCATACTACAGTAGCAAGTTCCTAGAAAAAATTAACGAAGAACTTTACAGATACAACAGGCCTCTGCGCGAACTGAAAAATCGAGGCCTGGGTACCAGTTAAAAGAATTCTTTTCCGCTTTACAACTTAGATGGTGAGGGTAGGTTAGCTGGTCTATACTTCGGCCCTGTGGCGGCCGAGACGCGGGTTCGAATCCCGCCCCTCGCCCTTAAACAGTATTTTATCAGTTTTCTTCAGGTGTTATCTTGGCTGCGCCATGACCGTCGCCGAATAAGTATAGTGAGCCGTCGTGGAACTCAATGTTTCTCAACCTGTTGTTGACCTCGCTGTAATCCAGCTCATCTTTTAGATAAAATACTTCGCTGCCGGTTTTTTCTCCCGAATCATCAGTCATTATCCTGTAAACTATGCTTCCTCTAAGGCCTGTGACAAAGTAGCTGTTGTACCATTCGTGATCAGGGTCGTCGACAAAAGTAGTTCCTGAAGGCGCTAAAGTCCATTCATCAAAACAGTGGAGAGGATCGACAGTATCTTCTACGTCAACGTCTTGATAATCTTTCCCACACTTCTCTCCAGGCCAACCATAATTCTCACCCGACTCTATGACATTAACTTCATCATGTCTCCAAGGCCCATGCATCGATACAAAGGCCTCACCAGTCTCAGGATGGAAGTCAATGCCCTGAGGATTTCTCAAGCCATAAGCATATACTGGGCTGTCGTCAAAAGGATTGTCCTCGGCAGGCTCGCCTTCTAAATCAGTTCTCAAAACCTTTCCACCCAGAAAATCAAGGTCCTGAACTCTTTCATGAAGATCCTGATTATCGGTCTTAGCGTACTCTCCTTCCCCTGTAGTCGTGTAAAGATAGCCGTCAGGCCCTATATCAAGCCTTCCTCCGGAATGGGCTCTGTTAGCTTCTATATCGTCGATCAAAACTTTTTCGTCCGAAAGCTCGCCGTCACTGAACTCAAACCTAGACACTTGATTGTAAATAGGATCAGCGACTTCTTCATCGATGTCCTCATCTATTTCGCGGTCATCGGCATAGTAAAACAGGTAAATATGGTTGTTATCATCAAAATCAGGGTCTACGGTAAGGCCTAGAAGACCTGAGTTTCCGATCCGCTCTGTTCCTTCAAGCTCGGCTCGTTCAAGCTCCTGGTCGCCGTCATGCATCACTATGTCTCCTTCCATCTCTGTGTAAATCACTCTTCCGTCATCAAGAATTTCAGCGTCCCAGGCCACGTTGTGCCCGATCTCATACACCTCTAATTCATAGTCTTCCTCCGTCAAGTCAGAAGTAACATAGTTGCCCTCGTCGGTGAACAAAGTCACGTCTTCAATGCCGCTGCTTGTAGTCCTACAGTAATCTTCACTGTGGTCTCCGTCCTGCTCACAGCTCTCATACTCAGTAATATTGGTTCTAACACACGTATCATCATCTTCAAAACTGCAGTCCCATACTTCGTGGCCTTCAACGCTTTCATCGGTCATGTTTAGAAGGCCTCCTGCCATCAACAGTGAGCCTCCGATCATCAATACAATTCCCGCCAATGCAAGAGGATTAACGTCTGAAAACTCCATGATTACGTTCCAAACATGCAGTAATTAAAAACTGTTACTCGTTTAACTGACAGGAGTTAAATGCATAGGTTTTACAACTAACTCTATGTCAGAACTTAAAGACGCGCAAAAAAATATTCTAGAAGCGTTGAAAACCATTAACAAAGAAGAATACTACGAACTCTTGAAAGAACCAGAAAAATTCATCGAAGTAAACTTCCCTGTAGAAATGGACTCAGGAGAAACAAAGATTTTCAAAGGATTCAGGAGCCAACACTCAACTCTCAGAGGCCCAGCCAAAGGCGGAATAAGGTTCTCATTAAACGTAAACGAAGAAGAGGTAAAGGCCTTAAGCACATGGATGACTTTAAAATGCGCAGTCGCTGACATCCCGTTTGGCGGCGCCAAAGGAGGCGTAAAAGTAGATCCAGAAAGCCTTTCAGATGCTGAAGAAAAAAGGCTGTCAAAAAGATATATTGATGCAATAGCAGAAGTAATAGGCCCGGATAGAGATGTTCCTGCGCCCGACATGAACACCACAAGCAGACATATGGCGTGGATGATGGACGAATACAGCGAAGACTCCAGAGAGCTGGAGCCAGGGGTTATAACTGGAAAGCCGGTAGAAGCATTCGGAAGCAAAGGCCGTGCAGAAGCAACAGGATACGGAGCCGCTTACATTGTAGAAAAAATTGTCGAAGAAAAAGACATGGAAAAAGAAGAAACCACTGTCGCAGTCCAGGGATTCGGTAACGCGGCAGCACCAGCAGTAGAATATCTTGACAGCATAGGCCTCAAAATAGTCGCGGTATCAGACTCTTCTGGAGCAACATACAGCGAAAAAGGATTCAAATACGGCCAACTCGTAGAATGCAGAGAAGAAAACGGATCGGTCTGTAAAATAGGAGAAAAAATAACCAATGAAGAACTCCTAGAACTAGAAGTCGACTTCCTAATCCCTGGAGCAATACAAGAAGTAATAACAGAAGAAAACGCAGAAAACATCAAAGCAGGCCACATCGTAGAAATAGCTAACGGCCCTACAACCCTTGAAGCAGACAAAATACTGGCAGAAAAAGGCGTAAAAATAGTTCCAGACATACTAGCCAACTCAGGAGGAGTCACAGTCAGCTACTACGAATGGGTTCAAAACCGGACAGGAGAATACTGGCCTAAAGAAAAAGTCCTAGAAAAACTCAGGCAAAACATGACACAGGCCTACAAAGACTTCCAAAAAGAAGAGGCAGAAACCGACAGAGAAAAGGCCTACGCAGTCGCCCTAAGAAAAATAGTAGAGGCCTACAAAATCAGAGAGTGAAGGAGGCCCTCGCGTCAGTATATAAAATTTTAACCAGTTTCTTCTTTTTGTAACGCAGACAGTCTTACCCTTTATAAGATTTTAAGGAGATTGTCTGTTATACCTACCTAACCCGTAGGTGTAAAGCCCTTTTAGGGGCGTGTGATGAGCACATATTTATTTTGTGTGATGTAGGAAGAAACGGTAGTTAATAGTGTGGAGCCTCTCTTTGTAGAGGCTAGGAAGATCGTTTTCGACGATCTTTTACCTGTCAACCCTCTCACTATGTGAGAGCAATTCTGGTTGATCCTGCCAGAGACTACCGCTATCGGAGTCCGATTGAGCCATGCTAGTCCACCGAGTCTTTGACTTGGGGCGGATAGCTGAGTAACACGTGGCCAACCTACCCTATGGACAGGGATAACTTCGGGAAACTGAGGCTAATACCTGATAGCAGAGAAGTTGTGGAAGTCATTTCTCTGCGAAATGTTCCGACGCCATAGGATGGGGCCGCGGCTGATTAGGTCGTTGGTGAGGTAACGGCTCACCAAGCCTATAATCAGTAGCAGCCGTGAGAGCGGGAGCTGTCA
>LKMX01000020.1 GCA_001564035.1 Nanohaloarchaea archaeon PL-Br10_U2g27 | reverse complement strand
TGGGGGGAACAAGAGTTGAGATGGGTGTCCAGACTGTCTTCGACGAGACGCATGAGATCACTAATAGGGGTCACGGAATGGGGCCTGTGAAGGAGGCCACTAAACGCTTGAAGAACGCGGGGTTTAAGGTATGCTACCACCTGATGTTAGGCCTTCCTGGAGAAGGCTACGAAGAAGACATTGAGAAGTTCAAGCAGGTTTTTTCTAGAGAAGAGTATCAGCCGGATGAAATTAAGATTTATCCATGCGAAGTAATTCAAGGAACTGAGCTCTACCGCCAGTATGAGGAGGGAGAGTTTGAGCCAATAACTGATGAAGAAGCTAAAGAGAGGTTGAAATACTTGCAGAAAAATGTTATTCCGCCTCATGTCCGTGTGAAAAGAGTCATGAGGGATATACCTTCTACAGAGGTTGATGCAGGCCCTCAGTTAACGAATATGAGGCAGATGGCTCTTCAAGAACTGGAAGAGGAAGGAGAAAGATGTAGATGTATTAGGTGCCGAGAGGTAGGCCACGTCAAAAATAAGAGAGGCGAAGAACCTGAAGAAGTCCAACTAGTTGAGAGAGATTACAAGGCCTCTGGCGGTCACGAGTACTTCCTAAGCTTTGAAGACTCTGACAAAGATATTATACTGGGTTTTATTCGTCTCAGGGATCCTGGAGGAAGCTTCAGGCCTGAGATTGATGAAAATACTTTAATCGTTCGGCAACTGAAGATTTTAGGTTCTGCAACTGATATAGGTGCAGAAGGTGATGTTCAGCATACAGGTCTTGGTAGAAAATTGATGGCTGAGGCAGAGCAGAAAGCTAAGGATCTAGGGAAGAATAAGATTGCTGTTATTTCAGCTGTAGGTACTAGGGAATATTATAGGAAGCTGGGTTATGAGTTGGAAGGGGCTTACATGGTTAAGAATGTCTGAATGAGAAATTTAGCGGAAAAATAAAAAGAGAAAAAAGTGGTTCGGCTTTGTTTCCCCTCCCCTGAGATACTTGCCGACTTTAGGGAGTTAATTGGAGTGAGTCTGTTTCAGCATCTGCCATTGCTCTGAAAATTCGTCTTTCATGTGCTCAAGCGCTATACGTTCTTCATCTGATAGTTCATTTGACTCTACAATGTTCCTATAAACTTTGTAAGGGTGTGTTGGTACGTCTTGGTTCATGTTCTCACGGAACCTTGACTCAAACTTATCCCGGTGTTTCTGGACTTTTTCTTCCAGTACTCCATTGTTTTCCCATTGGTCGGCGAGCTTCTCCTTTCTACTCTTACCTATATCCCAGAGGCTCGCCATATACGACGTAGATTAACTAATTCTTATTAATGTTTCGCGACGCACTGGTTAAACTGCCGTACAAACGCCGAAAATTGTTTTCCAGACAGTAGTAACACGTAAGGGCTTTTTAATCATGCATACTATTGATTATACTTGTTGAAGGCCTATGGTTCTGCGTCAGATAATCAAAAACTCGTTACTGCTTCTTAGAGAAAGGCCTTCAATGTTCGCACCCAAAATTGCTGCAAGCCTGATAAGCAGCTTATGGATGGTTTCGCTGCTTAAGGTGGCGGAATCAGGCAATTTAGATATAACGCTGTTACTTATGCTTTTTTTCCCTTTTATAATGTTTTTAGGCCTTGTTGCTCCGGTTATGGTGGCGGAAGCTGTGATAAACTCTATCAGTGTTAAGCAGGCGTTTTGGAAAACTTTTAAGAAGAGCCACAAAATTTTTGCAGCCACGCTAATGTTGATACTAATCTTTGGATTGGCATCAATCCCGCTTTACGCAGGCCTAGGCCTTTATATGATGGGTTACAGTCTATTTGTGTTGTTGTTTGGGGTTTTGTCTACAGCAGCTTTGCTTATAGCTATCAGTTTCATGATATATTTCTTGCCTGTGACGTTGACAGAAAAAGGAGCTGTGAAAAGCTTTTTTTCGTCTTCAAAGGCGTCCAGCGGGCATAAGTTTGAGGTGGGTGTTATGATGCTGTTCTCATTTGTTCTGCTGGGTATTGCTGCTGTGTCTACAGGGCCTTTGAGAACATTAGGGTTCGCAGGCTTCGTATTAGGCAGAGTAGCTTCGTCGATAGTGGGTACTTATACCGTGGTCATTACTCCTAACCTTTACGCTGAGCTTAGGGATTAGGCCTTCAAAGTTTTGACGAGTTTTTCCGCTGCTTCTTTGGCCGCGCCATCGGGATTGTTTATTATCTGTAGGTATGCTCCGGTTAGAACTGCGTCGGCTGCAGACATTTCTCTTTCAATGTTTAGGTACTGCTGAATTCCTTCGACAGATTCGTGTTCACGGTTTCTATCGTCTTCCTTTGTTCTTTCGAATATTTCCTCTGCTGAGGCCTGAAGCATTATGATTTTGTTCGGGTTTAGTTGTTCGACGCTCCAGCGCGGTAGGCCTGGTATGTATCCATGAGGTGTTTTGATTGTGGCGTGGGTGTCGAGAATTACGTCTTTGTCTTTTGACAGTTCGAATATTTTTTCAGCTGCCTCTGCCTGTATTTCTTTGTAGGTTTCTGTGCCTATTTCCTTCATTTCATCTCTTGTCTCTACAAGATCTCTCTCTTTTGATATCTCAAACATTTTGTCGCCGTAGTTTATCACGGTGTAGTCTTTATCTGAGAGAAGCATTGCTTCTTCAAGTACTGTAGATTTTCCTACTCCGGACAGGCCTGTTAAAATGGTTAGACTCATTCAAGGATCACAAGTGGAATTTATTGTAAAGGTATTTTAACCATTCGTCCTCACCGCTCAATATATCTGCAAACCGGTACTCCTTTAGTTCAGGAGCTATCTTGTTAGGCACACCATTCTGTTTAAGGCCTTCAACATCTCTATCAAGGAAACTTTTCAATAATTCCCTCGCGTCTGTGAACTCGCGAATAGTCTTAGCGCACAGCCTCTCATCTTCCGCAAAGATGTTGGAGTACTTTCCTGAGAACTCGGTTAAATGGGTCTCGTTGTGATATACTTGCGGGCCTTTAACAATCTCGGTCTCAGGCAAGGTTCGATCAAGCTCAAAAAACACGTAGGCCTTTTCTTCAGCAAAAACCCCTGAGTCATACAATCTGAACCCTGAGCCCTCCAATTTTTTCGTTAAGAGTCTTTCAAACTTTCTCAGCTGAGGATAAACTATGTCTTCCACCTCGTCAGGCTTCTCAAACTTTAGAACCAGGAAATCTGCACGGTTATCTACTTCTTGCTTCAACTCGAACTCATTGAACTCGTCCGAAGCCTTAAACATCGATACACTAGGATTCTTTTCAAGTTGCCAGGCCTTGAATATGAACTTGGCATAGTTCGCCTGAGAAAGAACGGCTGCAACATTCCGATCAGAGTCAACAGGGTCAACTACTACAAAACTTGATTCAAACTGTTTCTCAGAACTCTCGAACTCTATCCGCTTATCCCTATCCCAGCTCGAGGCCTCAGATATCAAGTCTTCAAAGCTTCCGTAATAGGCTATAAGCACTTCGCACAAGTAGCCTGAAAAACCTTTAACTTTTAAAGAAGATCCATACAGGTTTTGCGCCTCCAAAAACTTCTTCAACGCAACCACGTCCCTTCTCTGATCTTTGTCGAGGTTTTCCTTAACCCATCGAGTGTGATGAGGTGTTCTATCAACAGAGCTTTGTATTTTTTCGGCGCTCACATCATAACATGGAACTATCTCAACTTCATGCCCATTAATCAGGCCTTTGGTGTAGGGATGCTCTGCGTACTCCACGTGATGCTCTGTCCCTAAGTTCTCAAAAACTTCTTTCCCGACTTCAAGGCCTTTATCCTCTAGCTCTCTTCTTGAGGTCTCACGAGGGAAAAGCACGAAAACGTCCACGTCTTTATCACCTTTTCTACAGGTTCCGCGGGACGCCGAGCCAGCAAAATGCGATTTGAGGCCGTAATTATCCTCTATAAACTTCCTTATGTCATGGAAAAGTTGTTCAGACTCCTGTAACTCTTCAGGTTCAGGGTAATGTTTGTCCAGTATTTTCTCCTTGACTTTTTCCAGTTCCATAAAGAATAGTTTGGAGAAAGGTATGTAAAAAATAAGGTGGAGAAAAAACGGGGTTTAGGCCCTGTTATTTTAGGCCTTTTACAAGGATTCTTCCGTCAATCTCCCAGTACTTTAGCTGTTGTCCTTCTGATGCATCTAGGTCTGCAGGAAGCTGCATTTCTTCCGTCTCGTATGTATCCATGTCCATTACTTGTGCGATGTTACCGTCTTTTGACACGATCTGCCCTTCTTTCTTGTTTACATCCGGGCTCATCAGGTTTGCGTCACCTGGCTTGGTTACGTGACGGTCCTTTTCATCAAAAACGCCTCTTGCCTTAATCTTGCACTTGGCTGATCCGTGCTTTCCTGGACTGGATTTAGACATTGATCGGACCTCACAAGGCTCTCCATCAAGCATGATCATGGAACCGCTTTTCACAGAAGAGGCCTCGATCTGTTTAGGCATTAGAACGCACCTCCTTTCATGTCTTTATCGTTATCTGACTGTTTCATCAGTGTCTCACCGCCATGTCGATATCTTCTTTTTCAATTGTTTTTCTGCCTGCGTAATCCGCCATCTCTGACGCGTCAGCCGCTATTTCTGCTCCAAGTTCTTCTATAGCGCTCCTTAGTTCTTCGACTGCTTCGCCGGACACTCTTTCCGCGCCAGCATTTCTTATTATTCTTTCGACTGCTGCTTTAGGTAGTTTCATTGTTAACAGTAAACAGTTACACTAAAAGATTTTTTAACTGTACTTTAAACTGCGGTGAAAGTAGTCGACACAAATGTTATAATCCATGGCAGAGGCCTGGAAGAAAAAGCTTTAATCACGCTGGGAGTCGAAAGAGAGCTTAAGACAGAAGGCTCAAAGATAAGCAGACTCGCGCTGAATATTGAGACTGTCCAGCCTTCAAAAACGTCATTAAACAAGGTGAACCAAAAAGCAGATCAGATCTGCTCTCAGGCCTCAAAAGTCGACCAGTCTCTCGTTGCGCTAGCTATTGACAGAGAAAAGGTGTTGATGACGGATGATAAAGAGCTCCAAAACCTCGCATATCACATGAACGTAGAAGTCGAAGGATTTCTAGACAGGCCTTCAAAAAGAAAAATCAGTTGGAAAATGAAGTGTCCTAGCTGTGGGAAACAAACCGACAAAAAATGCGAGTCATGCGGAGTCACTCCTGTGAGGAAACGAGATCAGTATAGTTCAGTATAAACTCCTTAGTCAAAATCAACAGTAAAGGACCCAAAACAATCCCTTTAACGCCTAAAACTAAAGGCCCTGTAATAAAACCGATGAAAATAATCAAAGGATGCTCATTAAGCTTTTTAGCTCCGACATAAGGCCTGAAAAATAGTTCAGGCAAAATCTGGAGCACTACGATACCATATAAAATAATCAGGCCTCCTTTCAAAGGTTCTGCAGCAACGATATAGTAAGCTCCAAGAGGAGCGTAAACCATGAAAGCAGCTATAATAGGCAAGATCGCGAAAACCGCTATTAACAACGCCCAGACAGGGATCAAGGGAATCGGCGTAGTAATAAGGCCGATGATGTAGAACCCTATCGCTGCGGCTACGCCCATGATTCCAGCAACTATTAACTGGGTTAGGAAAACTCCTCGGAAAATGGAGTCGATAGAATTAATTAGAGAGTTTATAATGCGTTGCTCGGTCGCCGGTAAGCCCTTAATAACGGAGTTTATGCTGTTATAGATTTTTCTACGGTCCTTGTAAAGGTAAATCGCAGTTACGAGAAAGATACCTACCTGGATCAGAAAGTAAGGCAGTGACGTAAAAACGTTCAGCAAGATATCGGTCGCCCAAGCAGAGGCCTGCCCAAAGAAATCGCTTATACTGTCGATAAAGTAAGAAGGCAAGTCTAGAGGTTCAAGAGTGGCAATAGTCTGCTCTTCGATCGTCTGAACGAACATGTTCACTCGGTTAATGATCTCAAAAATATTTTCAATAAAGAAGTAAAGCCCGACAGAAATGATCGATAAAAGGCCTGAAATAATAATGGTTGTGGATAAAGTATTGTTTTGAACGCGACTGTTGAGTTTGGAGTGTCCGAAAGCCAGTAGATAAGCTACAGCGGCGGCAAGAACGATTGCGTCGAGAAAAGGGTATACAATAAGCACGCTGCAGACTACAAGGAGCAGTGCAACTAGTAAAGTTTCTCTTTTAGCTCTCAAATGCTCCTCGTGATCCATAAACAAGTTTTTGTCCGCGGGTAATTAAATCAATGCACCTGTGGATAGTAACTACTGAGGAGTAATCTAACTCGGGAAAAGACTTATAAAGATTAGGGGAGTTTTTAAGATTACTGCCGAGGACTGATTCTAAAAATGGATGACCAACGACAAGACCACGCACAGGAGAATATCCCAAGGAGACAGATAGACGACTACGATATCCCTGAGGAGTGGAAACAGGAAGAAGAACAAGAAGAAACTGAAACACCGGAAGAAACACAAGAGGAAGGCTACGAAGTAGTACAAGAAGAAGCAGAAGAAGGAGACACCGTACTAACCTGTCCAGAATGTGGAGCACAACGCTT
This sequence comes from Nanohaloarchaea archaeon PL-Br10_U2g27, assembly GCA_001564035.1. Lineage (GTDB taxonomy): Archaea > Nanohalarchaeota > Nanosalinia > Nanosalinales > Nanosalinaceae > B1-Br10-U2g21. Next base: position 4,355 of record LKMX01000020.1, on the reverse strand, counting down.
CGAAGAAGACAGCGCCAAAGGAGAACTAATCTGTATAGAATGTGGAACGGTCATCGACGAAGACAGAATCGACGAATCCGCAGAATGGAGAGCATTCAACGCAGAAGAAAAAGAAAAGAAAGCACGAGCTGGACAACCCCTAACATACACAAAACACGACATGGGAATGTCCACAGAAATCGGAAAAGGCTCGGGAGAACTCTACAAAGTCAGCGGAAACAAAAGAGCACAATACTACAGACTGCGTAAATGGCACAAAAGACTTACAAAGAGTAAAGACAGGAATCTAGGATTTGCATTGAGCGAACTAAACTCAATGATCTCCAACCTAAACCTGCCTGAATCAGTCCACGAAGAAACAGCAAGACTATACGAAAAAGCAGTCGACCAAGGCCTCGTACGCGGACGCTCAATGGAATCAATCATCTCCGCACTAATCTACATCGTCGCAAGAAAACAAGGAACACCAAGAACACTAGACGAAATATCAGATGCATCCGGAATCGAAAAAAGGGAAATCGGACGCGCATACCGATACGTAGCAAGAGAACTAGGCCTAAGAATCCTGCCAGCCAAACCACAAGATTACGTACCAAGATTCGCAGGTAAGCTGCAACTGAGTGGAGAAGTCCAGGCACGAGCAAGAAACATCCTCAAAGAAGCACGCGAAAGAGACCTACTCTCCGGTAGAGGACCAACAGGCCTCGCCGCAGCAGCACTCTACATCGCAGCAGTCCTAGAAGGAGAAAAACGAACACAGCGAGAAGTAGCAGACGTAGTAGGAGTCACAGAAGTCACCATCAGAAACCGCTACAAAGAACTCGCAGAAAAACTAGGCCTAGAAGACGAACTAGAAGAAAAATCGAATTAGAGGGCCTAAAACCCTCCTTCATATCTTTCTTTATTAGTTTTGTGATCTCATAGAGAGGCCTGATTTCTTGTTATGGAGATTATACCTGAGACTGAAGAAGGTGTTCAGCTTGCTGAAGTTGCGGACCACAATTTTGATGCGTTAGGGGTTGAGATTGAAAGGCCTGGTAGGGTAGTCTATGGGTATAGTCCTCGCGGTAATGGTTGTTATTTTCCGGAGTCAGATACGGTTTTTATTGGAGAAGAAGTACTGCAGCGTGATGATTTAAGTGACTTAGTGGTTTATGAGCATGAGAATATTCATTTCGAGCAGTATAGAAGGATTTTAGGAGAAACTTCCGACAATTTCCATGACTTAGTTAATGAGTTAAATAGTGAAGCGTTTTCAACCGCTACAAACTATTTTGAAGACGATCAACTGGTCGAAGAACTGACCGGGGGCTAAAACGTTCACTTCTACAATTTCAAAACAATTTTAGGCCTTGCCTCAGAACACCAAGAACTCTTAGAAGATATTAAGGCCTTGAAAAACAAGTATGATGAGAAACATAGTAAAATGTCGGGAGTACCTGTTGAAACTATTAGACAAATGTATAACTGTAAAATTGGGAGCGGAGCTGAGGAGATTGCGGAGAACTACTGGCGAGATATATTGAAAAGTAGTGAGTCTCAAAGATTTTCCTCTTTGATTGATAGACACGAACTCAATATAAGAACTGATTTACTTGAAGCCGAAACACAGTTCTGGGATATATTTCGCCATGGAGGCCTAGAAAACCTGCCAAAACAAAAAGGAGAATTCCAGCCTGAAGTAACGGCTTATTTAGAGTCTCTGAAAAGTTATGAAGACCTTGAATTTTATGAAAATGGAGAAAATGTTAGGCCTGCAACAGAAAATTTATTGGAACAGTTTAGAGAACGTAAATATACGGAGGATGCTTCAGATGATCAGATAGCTGTTATGATAATAAATGAAGGGCTTGAAAATTCTGATAAAAAAGTTATTCTTCCATGATATTCAGAATATCTTCCAGTGATGCATCTGTTCTTATTCCCCTGGGCCCGAAATGAGTCCTTGAGACCGGGTAACCTTTTCTTTCTAAGGCCTGGATTACTTTGTCTCTTTTTGGGACTTGTAGGCCGTGGTATGAGCAGAGTTCGTGGAGGTCGTAGAACGGCGTAAGTATCTCTGCTTCAGAGTCGACGAGCTCGACTATTTTCCGGGAGGCCTCCCATTTTTCGGGGAAGTTTTCCAGCATTTTTTCTGTGAATCTTGAGTCGGCGAGTTTTCCTGTCCAGAGAGGGCCGGCTATTGTAGTTTGCGAATCGCAGTGTCCGCATTTTTCTATTCTTTCAAGTTTTCTCCATCCACAGTTTTTGCAGTAGCTGAGGTGTCCGATGTTGTCGAGGTTTCTGTTGGTGCGTCTCTTGGATTCTGTTACTCTTCCAATGATCCTTGCATAGTGCCGGTGCTGGAAACATATTTTGGGCTCGAAGCATTTGTCGTAACGGGCAAAGTTTCTGAAGGCCTCCTTGATATATATTCTGAGAGCTGTTTCATGCATAAAACCGTTTTTCAGCGGTTTGCTGCCGTATCTTCTCTGGCATACTGTTGGGTAGCTGCCGGTTGGTGCCGAGTTATCTGTAGCAGTCAAACCGACTAAGCTCTGGTAGTTTGCAGCTCTAGCAGTTGAATCCAAAAAGTCTGTAAAAGGCCCGTATGGATCGACGTCAATGAAGTGGAAGTAGTTAGGCCTGTCCGACATGAAAACGTTGGCGTCTTCATTAAACACTTCGCCTTTCAACTCGTTTGCTTCAAGTCCTTTACTTATGCTTTCAACTGCGTTCGGATTGGCATCGTTGAACTGGACGTTGCCGAGTTTTGAGTAGCGAAGGCCTCTTATCCCTGTGCCTGAGAGAGGGTCGGCTATGTTTGGTTGTTCTATTTCTACTTTTTGGAAGAAGGTTTTTGCTGCGATAAGTGAGATGTCCCGGTTTTCCAGCATTTCTGGGTTGTAGAATACTTCGTCGCTTTTCCGAGGTTCTCCGTTTGGTGCAAAGATTTTCAGGCCTCTCTCTTCCATATTCAATATTTTTGTGGTTTAAAGGTTTTAATCAGTGGCCGAATCCGGTGCGGTGTCGAAATTTTTTTAAATAGATTTACAGATCAGGGTGAGAGTGGTTTTATAAGGTTTCTAAGTTTTTGCTGTTTATACGATGGCTGAAGTAGTCCAAGAGGTTCAGAGAGCGGAAAAAGATGCAAAAGCCATAACTGAAGAAGCAGAGGAGACTCGTGCAGAAATTCTTAGAGATGCTAATTCCAAGGCAGAGGAGCTTGTAAAGGAGTCGAGAGAGACTGCATTGGAGAAAAAGAAAAGCGAAATCAAGCAGTTTGAGAAAGAATTAGATGAGAAAAAGGAAGAATTGCTTGAAGAGGCAGAGGAAAGCGCTCAAGAGTTCAGAGAGAAGGCCTCAGGTAATAGTGAAAAAGCATTAACTTTTCTGATGGAAGAGTTTGAAGACGAGTTTTTAGGGTGATCGAGTGAAGCCCGAAGAAATGTCAAAGCTTTCAATTACAGCGCCTTACACAGTCCTAGAAACAGTTGTAGACGAACTATACAGCTTAGGCTTAATGGACTTTGACACATATTCCGGAGAGCTTGAGACAGGGACTCCAATGGAAGGATCTGAAGATATCTCCCAGCTATTGGTGGATATCAGATCACTGCTTTCTAAAATGGAGGCCTCAGATCAGAGAGAGAAAACTTCTGTGGAAGAAGTAAGGGACAACATTCCAAATATCTCTCAAAATCTTAACGAAATTGAATCAGAAAAAGAAGATCTGAAAAACTCTGAAAACAGGTTAAAACAGAAAAAGAAATTTTATTCAAAACTTGAAGGCGTTGAAACCGATCTTACTAAGTTGGAAAGAACTGAAAGCCTCGACTACGTGATAATAAGGAAGGAAAAAGATTTCAGAGCCCAAACCAAGTTTTACGATGCTTTCCACGGTAATCAGGCCTCCCTAATAGTTTTCAAAAAGTCCGACAGACAACCTATTGAAGACGAAATAAATAGGTTGAATGCCAAAAAGTTGGAAGCTCCATCGCTAGAAGAGGGAACGCCTTCAGACATTGTCCGCAAACTATCAGTCGAATTAAAAGAGATAGAAAACGAGATACAGGCCTTAGAAAACGACTTTAAAAACTTGTCAAGCAAGCGGGCTCCTAAACTGGCTTACGTTGAAGAATACCTTACTGAAAGAATTGAGAAAGCAGAAGCGCCGCTAAACTTCGGTACAACAGACAAGGCCTTTATCGTAGAAGGCTGGATACCCGCTTCACAAGTGGAGAAAGTCAAAGACAGATTAGAGAAGGTCACAGACAATAAGATCCATGTTGAAACGTCCGAAGGAGATAATCCTCCAGTAAAATATGATAACAATGATATTGTTCAGCCTTTTGAGTCGCTTACAGATCTTATCT
>LKMX01000019.1 GCA_001564035.1 Nanohaloarchaea archaeon PL-Br10_U2g27 | reverse complement strand
TGGTCCAGTGGCACGACATCACGTTGCCAACGTGGAGACCCGGGTTCAAATCCCGGATGCCGCAAACCTTTTCTAATAATTAATTGACTGAGACATCTCTCACCCTCATCCCATTTTGTTCGAGCAGGTTTGATATTTCATCAACTTTTTTCTTTGCGTCTTCTTGAGTGAAAGGTTCTTGAACTGCTGTAGCTCTCACATCCCAGCGCCCAGATCTAGCTTCAGGTATGTAAATTATTACTATATTGAATCCAGGAACCGCTAAGGAAGATAAGTTATCCGAGTTGTCCTGTGACTTCTCAGAACTTTCTAGGCTTGTTAAAGGCTCTTCTATCTCAATTCCTCCTCTAACCATACTCGCTAAAAGCTCTTCAGCACATTCATTATCCTTGTAAGCACCCACAACTCTTCCTGCCTCCAGCTCAATACTCTCCAAACTTCTAGTCAGGTCTAAAACCTGTTCAAAGGCCTTTATAGAACTATTAGCATGTGCAGAAGCCCTAAAACATTCAGAATCTTTTATAGCAGCATTGTAGCTTCTCACCTCAAAGCCATTTTCTCCCAGTATTTTTCCAGCATTTTGCATATTTTCGGAAAACCTTGATTTCAAATACCCAGCCATAGTATTGTTACTTACTGATAGCGAATTTTTAAATAGGTTCTGTGCAACACCAAAAACCTATCTACAAGGCCTAATAACTTTTTAGCGTTTTGTCAAGACTGGAATCTTCAGCCAGTAATTTAAAACTCGTTCTTTGATACAGATATAGATATGAATCCTGAAGAATCAGTTGAGCTAGTTTCTCGAAATACTGCTGAAATTGTTACAGACAAAGAACTATCAGAAATATGTCAGAAAAAAGAACCTACAGCTTATATTGGATATGCGCCTACAGGAACTATGCATATCGGCCACTTCACCACAATCAGGAAGATAGCTGATTTCGTTGACGCAGGATTCAAATTCAAAATTTTAATCGCCGACGTGCACGCCGAACTTGACATTGAGAAATCACCACGCGAACTAATCGATGCAAGAACAGAATACTACACAGAAGCAATAAAAGGCATGCTGGAGGCCTGCTATATCGACACAAGCGACTTAGAATTTGTTAGAGGAAGCGATTTCCAGCACAGCCCAGAATACCAGAAGGGATACATGAAACTGATGGAAAGCATGACTGTAAACAGGGCTGAGAGAAGCGTAAACGAAGTGGTCAGACACAGCGACGGCATGAAAGCCTCCGCACTACTGTACTCAGCAATGCAGATCATGGACTGCGCCGAACAAGGCCTAGATGTAGACTTAGCATATGCAGGCCTTGACCAGAGAAGAATCTACATGCTGGGCAGAGAATCAATGCCTAAGATCGGGCAGGAAGGCCCTACATGTGTTTTCGCACCTCTTCTGTCAGGTCTAACAGGCGGTAAGATGAGCGCCTCTAATGAAGACTCAAAGATCAGCATACATGATGCTCCTGAAATCGTTGTAGAAAAAGTTGAATCAGCTTACTGCCCACAGGGAGAATTAGAGGATAATGGAGTCTTAGAGTATGCCCAGCATTTAGTATTCCCAATTCTTGAGAAAAACGGTGACGAACTCGTGATAGAAAGGCCTGAAAAATATGGTGGCGACATCAAATATTCTAACTACAAAGATTTGGAAAAAGACTTTTTAGATGAGGACCTGCATCCACAAGACTTGAAGAAAGCAGTTGGAAAAGCCATAGCAGAGATTCTCAAGCCGGTAAACAAAAGGCTTGAAGGCAAGGAAAAATTACTGGAGAAGGCCTATCCAGAAGAGTTCTGATACTCTTTACTAAATAGCAGCGTAATGTGCAGAATTGTAAAATAGAGAAAATAAAGATATGTAGAATCTAAAGAGTCGTGGATATGCGTGTTACAGATTGTAAGGCTGTAGGCCTTATGCTTCTGTTACGTTGGTTGCTTTTGGGCCTCTGTCGCCTTCTTCTTGGTCGAATTCGACTTCTGTTCCTTCATCAATTGAATCGCCTTCAAGCTCGCTTACGTGGAAGAATATATCGTCTTCCATTTCATCTGTCTCGATGAAACCGAAGTTCTTCCGTTGCTTCCATAGCTTAACTGTTCCTTTCAAAACTAAAAACACCTCCTTTGTATATCACTATTACTCGGGTAGCTTTATTAGGGGCGATGATTGGTTTCTAAAAAAGATGCTGCCCATAAACATTATTGTAAAGGAGAAAAAATTATGAGTTTCAGCGATTTTAATATTTCAGATAAAGTTGTAGACAACCTTGAGAGTCAGGGAATTACAGAACCCACAGAGGTTCAGCAGAAATCAATACCGATAGTCTTCGAAGGAAAAGACCTACTAGTAGAATCAGAGACCGGATCAGGAAAAACACTGGCTTTCTCACTACCAGTAATTGAAAATATAGACGGTGAAGGAGTACAGGCCTTAATACTATCACCTACAAGAGAGCTCGCTAAACAGATAGCAAAAGAAGTGAATAAGGCCTCTGACGACACCATTGAAAGCGTTACAATATATGGCGGAGTATCTTACGGGCCTCAGATCGAAGGCGCAAAGAAAGCAAATATCGTGATCGGTACACCGGGCAGAGTACTGGATCTGCTGAAAAAGAACCACTTAGATGTTTCAGGCCTTGACTACTTTGTCTTGGATGAAGCTGATAGAATGCTTGATATGGGTTTCCAAGATGAGTTGGAGCAAATAATCGATTTCTGTCCTTCAGAACGCCAAAATCTGCTTTTCGGCGCCACTATTCCTCACGGATTGAAAAGATTATGCGATAAATACAGTATCGACCCTAAAATAATCAGAATCGAACGTAAAAAGCATACTCGTAACCTGAAAGAGGGATATATTAACTGTAAAAAAGATAACAAGCTTTCAACACTCTACACGTTTCTGAAGCAGCGCGACCGTGATCTTTCCATTGTCTTCTGTCAGACAAAGAACACGACTCGATGGCTGGCAGATAAACTGCGTAAAAACGGTTTCAAGGCCCAAGAACTCAACGGTGACATGTCACAGCACCAACGGGAAAATGTAGTCGACAAGCTGAAACAAAAAGAGATCAGAGTTATTGTTGCAACAGATGTTGCAGCGAGAGGCCTCCACATCGATGACATAACACACGTTTTCAACTATGACGTGCCTGATAAAGCAGACACCTACACTCACAGGATCGGAAGAGCAGGCAGGCAAGGAGAAAAAGGAGAGGCCATCACCCTCTTAGAACCTAATGACCATCAAAAATTCCGTAGACTGAAGAAGCAAAAGAAAATACCTAGAATAAACAGGGATGAAATCGAGTTTGAAGAAGCAGATATGTAAGGCCTGAAACAGGCCTTACGTTTTAAACGCGGATGAGAAAATAGTGTTATGGTTTCTGAAGTTTCCGTAGGCCTTGTAGTTCAAGATAGAAAACTCTTAATGTTTTTCGACGACGTCTCTGAGACGTGGAGCGTTCCGCAAAGAGATGGCGAGAACGGAGAATTATCGGCTGTAACTGCCGAGAAAGCTGTTAACCAGTTAACAGGTTGTAAAAGCAGCGTCTCAAAGTATAGAGGGAAGTTCAAGACAACTATGGTTTGCAATGGGCAAGAAGTGAACTGGCAGCCTTACTCTATTGAAATCGAAGGAGAACCTGAAAACGGTCAATGGATACCTTTGAAAGAGATAGAAGACAAGGAACTAGCTGAACCTTTAACAAAAGTGTCAGAGAAGATAGCTTCAAGACTATAATTTCTCTACTACACCCTTTATTCTTATTTGTTAGACAGCATATTCCCAGCTTGAATTTATGATTTTTTGACTTAATTCTTAATAAAATTTGTGCTTTAGTAACTTGTTATGGTGTCTCAAACGCTACAATCTAAAAATATTAACGAGATATTTAGCGATATAAAAGGACTAGAGGATTTTAGGCCATGTCCGGAAGTGAATGAGCTGTTTTCCTCATTGGTGAACCGTATCGTGGAAGGGAGAGTTGAAGGAGACCTTTCTAGAGGAGAAGTAAGAAAGTTGAGACAGCTCTGCGGCAAGTCAGAGTTTCAGCTTGAGAAATATTGGAGCAATCGCATTATAGAGTCTGAAAGGCCTGAAGAAGAAATAAAGAAATTTCCGTATTTCAAAAATTATGAGAAGCTAGTAGCGTTCGAATATGCCACACTGGTAGGCTGCTGCAGCGATTTAGAAAAAAATGCAGTATTCGTAGGAGGAGGGCCTCTTCCATTCACTGCGATCATGTTGGCGAAAGATTACGGTTTCAATGTTACAGTAATTGATAGAGACAAAAAAGCTGTTAGCCAGGCTAAAAAGCTGTTTGACGCGTTAGACCTTGATATTAATGTTGTGAAGAGTAGTGCAGAGAATTTCTCAGACTATAATGACTTCAACGTCATCCATGTGGCAGCCATGGTAGGACAGAGCAAAAGCCAAGAATTGAAGGTCTTCAACACTATAAGACGTCAAATGGATGAACATAGTCATTTAGTAGCAAGGACTGTTCATGGAGAGAGAAAGCTACTTTACAGGCCTGTTTCTAGAGAAGTGAAGAACATGTTCAACGTTGAAGCAGAAAAAAGGCCTTCACGAGATGTGGTTAATTCAACAGTGGTTATGACTGTTTCTGACAGTTAGAAGCACGGGGTTCAGAAGTTTGCCCATTTCCCGTCCATGTCTTTCTCATTACCTAGCCAGCTTCCTCTTCCGCCTTCCTTAAGTTCTATAGGAGTGATGCTTTCTCCAAACACGTTTACAACGTTTGCACCGTCATTTACTTCGCCCATAAAATCTTCGTTAACTATCAAACTCAGAACTCTTTCATCTGTATAAACCTCTTCAAGAGGAGTGCTGTCAGGAAAATCTGTTTCGCTTTCAATACTCCAATCAGCATGTTCTTGGTTAAACTGCTTCAGAAAATCGTAACGCTTCTTACACAGGTCTTGACCATCAGCATGCCTTCTGAGATCACCGATCGTAGCAATTTCATTGTTTGGGTCTCCCTTATCGACGTCTTGGCCATTGTAGGCCTCTCGCTTGTACATCATCCATGAAACCGGACTATCATAGTCCATGGCTTGACCAATACTATCCCTAGCAGAAGATGTTCTGAGAACAGTAGATGCAAGATCTGATAAATCTGTTATAATTTCTGAACCTGCAAAACCTACAAGTTGTTCATAGAACTCTCCCTCTACTACTAAATCTCCTAGATCTGATTCTTCCACAACTTCGGTAATCTCAAGACTGTAATCATTATCTTGCCGAAAATTTTCTTCTTCACTTTGCAATACATCTTGTACTTCATCAAAAGCAAAATATCTATCAGCATCCAACAATAATTCGTTAACTTCTCTACACGCCTCGACGTACACCTCCTGGAATTGTGGAGGCAAATCCCGTGGTTCAGGCCTATGCGTATAACCAGGTTTGATCGACTGAACAGTTTTCAGATTATATTGATCACTCATGAGTTAATAAACTCGGGCAAGTCTTTTAATAACTTCTCAACTTATTAGCTTTGATTCAGAATCAAACTCTTCCCATTTGGCAGGCCTTCCATCAGCCATATTTAATTCATGTGATCTCCACCGCTCCATAAATTCATCATCTTGTACCAGAGAAATTATTTTATCATCATTATAGAGTCTCTTAAGGCTCAGATCACGATCAAAATCGTTATTACTGTCGATGTTCCAGCCAAGTTTTTCTTCGCAGTACTCCTTGATAAATATGTAGCGAGCAGTACAAATACCGTCAGGGACCTGACAGTGCTCTCGGAAGTCCTGCATAACCCTCATCTCATCATTCGTCCCTATGTAGGCCTTTCTCTTATACATAATCCATACTACAGGGTTCTTGAACTTCATACTTTGGCCAACAGCCTTCTTTTCTTCTTCTACAGCTCTCTTCTCTTCTTTAAGTCGTTCTACGTCATCGTTCTTGAATTTCCCTTCTGTCACTTTACTGATATCAATACTGTTTTCTGTTGCTACCGTCACAGCTTTGGAAAATATTTTGTCTTCAATCTCTGAGACTTTGTTATTGAGTTGTGACCACTGATCAAACATGTCTAAAAGTTCTTCAACTTCTCTTTCAGCATCCTCAAGAATCGTTTCTTTATCTAGTTTTTCAGGCCTTTTGTATTTCTTGGACTGCTTCATAGATGCTGTCATCTCCAATCACCACTAATTTATTAGTTACAGGTTTTTCGCCATCAAGACTTAATTTGCCTGAAGAGTATTCAACAAAACGATTTTCTTCGCCCAATTTAACAACGCCTTTCATCCTTCCAATACTAAACCTGTTTGAAACTTGTTCAAAACGTTGTTTGAACTGTTTCTCTGATTCAAACTCTAGTCCTTCAACCACTTCATACCTGTCGAACTGATGGCCTTCCCCTATATTTTCGGATACTGCTTCAGCGAGATACTGGTTCAGAGAGGATTCGGATGATAGTTTGTCGAGACCTATCTCAGAGTTTTGTGTGCAGACAATCTCTACTTCTTCCTTAATTTCTCTAATTTCATTGCTATACCTTTTAACAGTTTCTTCGTCCACAAGATCTGTCTTGTTCAAAATTACTGTGTCAGACACGAGTATTTCTGAAGCCATTTCACCAACATCTAGGTTAGGTTGAAGACCTATCACAAAGATACTGGATGCAATACTGTATTTGTCGTTAAACTCGCTATCTGTAAGTATTTTTTTCAGGACATTAACTAAATTAGCTGCGCCTGTAGTTTCCAGAATTACCGGCTGAGCTTCAGAGTGGTTATAGGCCTTGTTTAAAGCATCGTTTAATTCATTCCCTGTTGAACAGCATACGCAGAGTCCGCTGATATCATATACATTTCTGCCGCCCAACTTGTCTTGATCTATATTTTCTGACGCCAGCTCATTCTCTATAACCACTGAATCCTTGAACTTATCCATATTTCTAATATGCTGTATCGCAGTAGTCTTACCGCTGCCTAAACGACCATGAAAAATGTACAGATCTTGCCGAGACATATTATTAACTTTGCATAGAAAAATTATTAAAAGTAGTTATTTTTGCCCAATCTTATTTATCCACACTCACAGATACTTTATTCATGGAGAAAAACGTAGGAGGCCTAGATCTTCAGATGCGAGTAGCGGCTGGAGCTATTTCAGGCCTTGGATCTTTGGCAATTCTTGCAGGCTATCTGCAAGTAGATGAAGTGTTCTCGCTTGTATTAGGACTTCTGGCCGTAATCTTATTTGGTACGGCTTACACTAAGAAGTGTCCTGTATGCGCAAAGCTTGGACATAACAGTTATGAGAGGTAAAGTTCCTCTTCTTCTTTTTCTTTCTTTCCATTAAATTTGTAGCTGATAACTGCTACTGCTGTGAACGCTGTTAAAGCCATCATTGGCACAGTTATGTAATCAAAATACAGCATGTGCGTTGTTTCACAGGCTATCGAAGTTATATCACATCCTGTAGACTGTACTTCATCCACCATCTGAACCAAATAGTGGAACCCGGATATACCCATTCCAATAAGTGCTATAGGCAACACATAGTCTTCTACATCATCTTTTTTCAGAATTGCTGATACACCAAACAGGATGACCATTGGATACATGAAAATCCTCTGGTACCAACAGAGCGGGCATGGTTCCCAACCCAAGACTTCGGATAAATATAGGCTTCCAGAAGTAGCCGCAGTAACAATTACAAAAGCTACTTCCCTATAATACTTTTCAACAAAGTCCTCTAACGGTCCTAAAGGCCTATTAATACCTATCGGAGTCCTATTAATCAAAAATGCGGCTATCGCAATCACGAAAATTACATGAGTTCCTAATGTTAGGTATGCTGCAACTGTTGGTACTAAAGACATTATAACAAGGATAACTAGGCCTCTATTATTATAAGTTTCGATAAGAAGTAGTTTCGCTGATTAAGGCCTAGAACTACAACGGTTTGTGGTTTAATCAGCAAAAAGTCTAAAATATTGTTAGTTTAACTGTCTGGGCAGAACTCCTGAATTTCATAATTATCTATCAAGACTTTCTCTATAACCATCAGTCTTTCAATATTGACGTCGGACGGCATATACCTGTCAGGACTGCTTGAACTGCTTCGAGGCTCAACCACTCCGAGCTCGTCAAAAATCTTCAACGCTGAGCCTGCAACCGGCGTCGTAACAGGAAAATTATCGCTTATTTTCGAAGAAGTAAAAGACAGGCCCTGATTAACTGAAAAATATCTTAAAGCAGACTTCATTACGTAAAAACTCCTTGTAAAGCTCTGAAACTGTCTATCGTAACGATCTTTCACTTTTACAACTTCTTCTGCGACCTGACCGTCCATAACTACTGTGAAACGCTTAACACTTTTTTATCCCTCGCCCAGCAAATCTTTGAAAATCTAACAGCTTCAAACCAAGAATCACAGGCGTTTAAATCTGCCAAAAACACTGGTAGAGGAAAACAGATATATAGTGTGCCCGAGAAAGTAGTAGCTACTAGGAATGAAGCATCTAGCAATAATCGGAATCCTAATACTTTTTGCATCAATGGCCCAAGCCACAACCACTATAGAAAAAGCGGATTCAGAAGTCGAAATAAGCCTAAACAATTCAAACAACTTTTCTCAGACCGACATAAACATCTCAGATCCCAAAGCATTGTTTTATGAAGACATAGTAGTCTGTAGAGATAATCAGGCCTCAAGCACAGATCAGAATCCAGATCAGATAGTGGTGACATCTATTAACGACGAATGCAGCTATACAAATGAAAAAGAGAACCAAACAATCCTTAATAATGATTCAGAATATGGAAAAGAGATGTTGGAAGCTCTGCTAGAAAGGTTAGGCCTGAATCACTAGAAAACCGTTAATAGTGCCGGTCAACAACTGCCTCCAGGCCTCCCAGAAATCCATTGACTATCTCAAAAGGATGTTTGGTGACTCCCTCTCCATAAGTAGAGATCTCATCGATTTCAATAAGCTCTGCGTCCTCAAGCTGAGGCAAAGAAGTCTGCAAAAAATAAGAGTAATGCAGGCCCGATTGACTTGATAAATCTCTTACAGCGAAATTTTGACCTTCTTCACACAATTCAAATACTGCTAACGCGCCTTTAGACCTGCAAGCTCCTAGCAAACTAGTTAAATCATCTATCTGAGAATCATAGAACTCGTAGACATCAAGCACATCCTGCGAGGCCTCCGTCCAGTTATTAAGCTCGTCAACTATTCCCTTATTCTGCATATCATATGCTTTAAACTGGATTGTGTTAGGTGAAGCTTCATAACCATGCTCTTTCTCTAAAGCCGCTGAAAGTTCGCTCCACCCTCCTCTACTCTGTGCAGCATCAAGCATCTTAATATTTCTATCCACTTCGCCCCGACTCAAAAAATTAATGTATTTTTCAAACTCGGGCCTATCGACCACGTTCAAATCTTGGAGAGTATTGTCTCTCCAATATTCTTTACTTTCCGCACCAAACAACCACATACAGCACAGAGATAGACCTATAACCTTTAAAAAACCAGTTAAACTTGAAAAAATATTTTGCTATAGGAAGGCCTGGCTAAGAAAATTGTTGTAAAAAATCTTGGATTCTGTCGCTCTTGGATCCAATTTTGGAGGCTTAATTCTTTTTCGCTCAGAACGCTTTGCGATCCGAGTTCGAGATAGGCTCACCATTCTGTATCGTACTGGTCTCCTAGAGTTTCGGCGAAAGATTCTATTGCACAGTCTATATCGCTGTCTCTGCCTCTATTATATTGTGCCATTGAACCTCCAGGATTCACGACTCTAACAGAGTATACTTCATCAGACGTGGCTACCGCCATCACATCTGAAACCCCTACCTCTCCCACATACAAAGTACTTTCAATTTCTTCCGGTCTACAACCTATAAATTCTGCCAAGTCTTCGTCATCTGCAGGATCCTCATATTCAGCAAATGCATCTAATTCATTCATTTTCAAACCACGAATGCAAACTAAACCAGTTTTAACTTTTAAATAACAAATAACATAAAACGTATTCTTACAGGCCTTCAAAGAAGTTTTACATAGTATGCCCACTCAGACTTTCAGCTACGAAGACCGATTGATTAAAAAATCCGCGATCTGTAAAGAGGCCTACCAACGGAAAAAAGACAATTTCTGTGTATAAAAATAGGCCTAACTTTTCTACAAACCGTATTCTTGTTTGAATAAATCTGCCGGAGTATAACCTAAAGCTTCTCTAACTTCCTGTTTATACTTTGACTGCGTCATAATTACGTCTTCAAATGCCCCTACCATTTCCTCAGCTAAATCATCGTAACCTGCGCCATCTAAGGCATTATGCGTCTTGTTTACTTGTTCCATAACTAAAAAATAACATTCTACGATGTTTTCAAGGTCTTCCTCAACAGGCTGGCTTTCTAAAGTTTCAACGTAAATATCTTGCCATTCCTTTGCATTATCCTTCACAATCTCAACCTTCGCTTCTAAAAGATCGTCACTGCTTTCTAACTTTTCATTACCATCTACTAATTCGCTTCTATTACGCATACAATATACAAGATGGAAAAAAGGTTATGAATAAGATGATTAATATAGGCCTTACGCAGTACAGGCGCTAAAAATTTTTTAAGAACGCGAACAACCTTGTTAAGACAGAATATTTTTGACCAAATAATGTTTCTAACCGCCTAGTAACAACTTAGTTTATAAGTTTTAAACAGATTAGCTTACAAAGTGTCACTAGAAAAACTGCTGGAAGAAACGCCCGAAGAAGGATGGGTAGCGATAGAAACAACTCAAGAAACAGTACGCGGCAGATTAGAAACAACTAGAGAATACACTGCAACCCAGAGAGACGAGCTTAAGCAAAATATAGAATACTTCGGAAGAGCAAACTACAACACCGAAGACAGCCACTTACCCCGTATAGAGCCTGAAGGAGAAATAATAACGGCTACGCTCCACAACCATTTCCAAGACTATCAAGTAGAAATCAATCCTATGAGCTCAGTCACACACGTAACTCAAAAGCATGGAAACGGAAGCCAAACACATTTAACTCCCGAAAAAGCATATCTAGAGCAACAAGAAACAGTATTAAACAAATATAACCGACAAATAAATCTAAACTATCTAGAAGAACAACCTGAAGACACTGAACCAGCAAAAATAGCTCAATAACGCTGCCAAACATCAATAATTCTACAACTAACTTTATTTTCGCTTACCAAACCCCGTTTTGAGTGTAGCCCAACGGGTTCAAAAGCCTCACAAACCTGTGAATGGTGACCTGAG